>JAURXW010000106.1 GCA_030654205.1 Bacteriovorax sp. | reverse complement strand
AGTGAGAGATAAAAATGAAGCATCGAGCGTTCATAAATTTCTCCATAAAAAATATCAAAATTATCGTTGAGAAAAGTTTTTTCAGCTTTTTTAGAAACACTCACAGTATACAATTGAGAAGATAGTGAACGGGCCTGATCGAGAATTAAAGAAGATTTTTCAAAGTCGCCTTTAGCATGCAGTAACATTCCATTTTCCATTAAAGTAAGAAGTAATTCATCTTTATTTTGATAAAACTTGGATTTTGTAATGAACTCTAATCCTTGATCATACGCCCCTGCCATATAAAAATTCTTAAGTTCACGCCTTTCATCTCGACCGCCGCTTGAGCATGCCGAGATGAAAAAAAGTGTAACGAGTATTTGAAGTTGAAATTTCACTAATTTATTACCAACCCATCTTTTTTTGTTCAGAATATTTAGAAAGCTTAGTGCGAGTTCTAAAGATCTCAAGTCCTTTTTCAATATCTGTAATGCGAAGATTTACAGAATATTGTTTAATTGTTTTCCCATCACGAGTTTCAGGTTTCATATAAACATTTCCAAAAATCATTAAATCTGCACCTGTTTGCTTTCCAACTTTTTTTGCAGTTTTAGGATCTACCATTCCATCATTTTGATAAGTGATTTCTTTTAAAAGTGCTCCACGGGCTTCAGCATCTACTAAAGCGAAATCGCCTTGTTTTGAAATTTCATTCAAAAGCTCATCGTTAATATCATTAATTGGAAAGTAGGCTTCTGCCGTTAAGTTTTGGACTTCACCAACGAAAAGCTTTAATTGTTTTCCATGCTCCATCATGTAGCGTTTTAGACCTTTATGCTCACTCATTTCTTTCATGGCGTCGCGAATAACATTTTCGGTATCAGCTTGAACCCATTGATCGGTTATAGTTAGTGCTTTTTCATCTGAAGTTTTATTGTCCACTCTTTCTGCTTTAAATGAGCTACAGCTTGATAGAGATAATATTGCTGTTAACACTAGTGTTGCTTTTGAAAAATTCATATTTAATTTCCTTAATAATATTCGTTAAACTTAAGACTACAAAGTACCCTGGCGAGCTTTCAAAAAATTGTCTGATACATTTTGAAGAGCTTTTTTTACAGTTTCCTTAGCTTCCGGATCTTCCACTTTTTTAGCAACAAAATTAGCAGCTTCTTCAACCGATTTTTTTAATCTTGCGCCTTCCATTCTAATTAAAACAGCACAGGTAAAAGCTTTGAAATCTTCCTTGGCCCCTAAGCTTTTTTTGTATTCTCTTTGTTCCCAGTAAGTTTTTACAACAGCTGCACCATGAATAAGTGACTGAACTTTTTCAGCTAAAGTATTTTCCATATATTCTTTTAACGGAGAAAGCTTAGGACTATTCATATCAATAGAGGCATTACCTTCTTGAGTTGTTCCTAAAGTTTTTTCAATAAAAGTTGTTATCTCGCTGGCGATGTCTAAACGAGTATTTGCTTTGGCGATATCGCATGCAACTCCACGAGTAACCTTGGGCTCTGTTTCATAAGAAAAAAATCTGTTTTTTTCAATGTCTTTTTCATTTTGCTTGGCCCAAACTTCAGCGTCTTCTATCCATCCCGGACGATAATTTGAACTTGCATCGCGAACTTCATACTCTTTTTTAATTTCAGTATGCTTAATTTCTTCGAGTGGTCGTTCAATAACTTCGGCTTTTTTAGGAGCACTTGAACAGGCCGCTAAACTTAAGAGAAAGATGCTAGCTAGAATTTTTTTCATAAAAGATCTCCTGATTTAATTTTTAATTAATCTACAAATTTTATATTGGTTAATTGGTCTAAATTTTCTAGTAATGCATCTTTGATATCTGGAAGTGATTTTTCAATTGCCTGGTCACTATTTCTGGCAACTTGCTCGCTTAAGGCACTTAGTTTTCCCATTAATTCAGACTTAGAGTTATGTAGTTCCAGCCGAAATTGAACATTTATTTTTTTAAATCCTTCTACTTTAAAATATTCCTCCCCTATTTGGATTTCTGATTTCAATGAATACTTAGGTGAAAGCTTCTGAGGTACAATAATAACTTTTAAGGATGAAAAAATTTCTACTAAAATATGGTTGAGCTTGATTGGAAGTTGTTTCTTAGTTGTCACAAGTCCAACTTTTATAGGCTTTAGTTTATTTATTTTTTCTTGAACATTTTCTTTTTTAATTTTTAACTTCATAGGATTTTCTGACAAAAGAGAATACCTTTCGAGAAAATTCTGGATCATCACCAAATTTTTCATTAACTTTGGGTAAGCGAATCGTGAATTAAGATTAAAAAGTTGGACATTTTCAATATCTAATTCTTCAATTTTTTCTTTTAATAAATCCGCTGTCGTTTTTCTATTCAAAGTCATAAGCACATAAGTTTTAGTTCCACTTACTTCCTGCTTTTTAATTTCTAGTCCACTAATTAATTCTGATGTCTCTTCACTAATTGTTTTATTGGCCCATTCTTCAAAACTAGCGTTACCAATATTCGTACCTTTTTGTTCAAAAGAAGTTGAAATAAGTGATTTAGATTTAATTTTGTTTTGAAAGAACTTAGCTATTTCCAAACGAGAATTAGTTAAGGCGTCGGCCAGAGTTTCACCTTCCCCAGCTGCACACAAAAGCTCTTGCTCACAACCGGGATAAGTCTTCAAGTAATCTGAAAACCAATCAGGAGCTTTTGCATGGACCTCAAGGCATCCAAAATGGGCCAAAAGGCTAAATACGACTAAAAATTTCATACTTAGAAATGCTAGCTGAAAGACAATCAACACACAATGAGGAATCTGCCCTTTTGAGCCCGATAAGCATCTGTAAAGATTACAAGAAATGCTCGGACTACTAGAGTTAAACACTCGGACATTGTATATTCACCATGGTCCCAAATACTTGGCACCAAAAAGGTAATATAGATGAAGAGCATTTTTAATTCTGTTTTAATATTAATGGCCACCCTTTCGACTTTGGCCAATGCCTCTGAAATCATGCTTTCGAAAAATATTAAACCAGAACACGCTTCCCTGATAAGAAAAGATTTAACCGTACTTGAAAATAGTAAATTTGAAATGGAGCCAAATCCACAAATCTTAAAAGTTATGAATCTTGAATCTTTCAGCGCTCAAAGTATAGCAGAATGGTTAAACAAAAGAGTTCATTATATCCTGTCAGAAAATGATTTAAAATCTATTCCCATTATTCAAAAGAACAAAGTTTTTATTCAAAGATATTCAGATTTTCCAAACTCAAACATGTCTCCATACTCGTTGGATACATCAGTGACTAAAATAGACTCAGCCTCTGGAAATTCTTTAAAAATTATGAGCAATATTGGATCAGCGATATACCAAAGTGGTAAATTACAAAATATAGTTTACGGAATTAGCATCAAAAAAGGCCTCTTTGGCAAAGCAGAAAATATTATTATTACTTCTCCAAGTGTTGGAGTTATTCAAATAGGCGAAGGTCTTTTTTATCCACGATTTATGATAAACCGAAATAAGCCTGAGGCGTATTCCAATAGTATTTTTAGGTTAACAACCTTTTTTCATGAAGCCAGACATGGTGATGGAAATGGCATAAGCCTTGGATTCATGCACGCAATCTGCCCTATAGGTCACGATTACCAAGGTCTTCCAGCATGTGATGAAAACTTAAATGGTCCCTACAAAATAGAGGCCTTAATGACTGCTGAAATGACTAAAAATTGCGAAGACAATTGCTCCCTCATAGAAAAGGAAGCTCTTAAAATCCTTATACTTGATAAGGCCAATAGAGTTTTAAAAACAACTCACAAGGCAGAACCCTCCAAAGAATGGGACCCTACAATTGAAGAGCTTTGAATGTGGCCCTCAACAAACCTGATCTTTTCGCTAAAGTAAGCCAATCATCCAACCGAGAAGTTTTTGCAGCTAAATCTATTGCGAAGGAAGATTTATGAAAGCTTTATTCATTTCCCTATTAATTTCTTCAAGTCATAATTTTCTTATGGCCCGAGAAATTAACCCTGCTGATAATACCTACATGACCCCAAATACCGATTTGATAAGTAGTAAAGATTATAATCAGGACATGAAAATCATTTACTTAAACAAGTTGCTTAATTTGCAGCAAAAAGCTTATGACGATAAGATTACTTTTTTAGAAAATGAATTGCAAAAGACCAAAGAACACCTACTTTCGAAATCGATGAATCAAGAAAAAATGGAAGAAGCTATGATTGAAAAATATAGCGTTGAAGCCAGTTATCTAAAAAAGGAACTAGCTTACAAAACAAAGACTTTACTGGAATACCAAAGGCAGATGGAAAAACTAAAACCAACTGAGGACTTAAGAAACTTAATCAAGATCAATACTAAACTGGCTTCAGAGTTAAGAAGATCAGAAGACCAAATTGCAACAATCACCCAAAGTATTCACTCAGAAGGACGGCTTCCTGCTAGTGTAAAAGACAGTAAATAACGAACTAAAAATCTTTCATCTGATAATCAAAAGGCAAGGCGCAAAAACCTTGCCTTTTTTTATTGCCACTTTTTACTTATTTTTAAAAATCACCAATATACCCAAAATGTGACTCTAACCCATTATAAAGTTTAACAAATATACATTTCTCTTTAAGCAATATTGTGAGCGGCCCTTAATACTTTATAATAGATAGATATAAACTGAAGTTTTGTCTGTTGCACGTCAGCCGTTTAGAACAAAGACTTCACTATAAAAAGAAATAATTATGAGATCACTCTCCATTATGGCCTTCGCCAGCTTCTTAATCCTCTGGGGTGTCTATTCATATTTGAAAGACGACACTTTAGAAAATAATAGAGTTACCGAAAAGACCAAAGAGGGCAAGATTATAGTTTCTGCCGATCTTGATTCTCCTGCCATTCAAAAGCAGAGACGTGATTTGGACAAAATTGGAAATGTAATAAATGAAAAAACGGCCGATATCGACCATGAAACGAGAGATCAAATTAGAGTGGCAAAAAAAGTTTTTGATATAACTCAGAATTTAAAAGAAAAGCAAGCACTGCTTGAGCAAAGCTATATGGATCGGGCAAGCACAATTAAAGATATTAAACGGCTTCAAAATGAAATTGTAGATATTAAAAGTAAATTAAAATCAGAGTCGCTTAACACCGAAAAATGGGATCCTAAATTCGTTTATTACCTAATGATGCAAGAAAATTATTCGTATCAAGAAATTAATAATATTAGATCTCTTGGTGAGAGCGGACTAAATCCAGAAGAAGTAAATTATATAACTGAACTTATAAAAGAAGATGCGTTCAACGATAAAATATCTGCTTATAAATCTCAAAATGATTCTGGTCGAGCAGTTGCATCACTTAAGAAAAAATCAAAAGAAAAAGATGATTTCATAGATGGTCCTCATTCAGGTGAAAGCCGAGAGTCTAAAATAATTGAAATGAATTATAATCAAGACGATAAAGAAGGAATGGTCTATGAAAACAACCAATAATTCAAATATAGATAATAATAATAATAATAATAATAAACGCAACAATAATTACGAGGGTCCTATGTCAAACACGAAAAAACGCCTACCTCTCTTTAGTTTATTTCTCGGTGAAAAGAAATTTTTAATAAATACCGATTTTCAAATTCAATTTATAGCTTCTCTGCTTCTTATTTCAATTGTATCAATGTCAATAATCTACCTGGCCAATGATTATTTTTTCCATACTTATATGCAAAAAGGACAACTTTTAAATCTCCCTCCGGATCATCCTTATTTTTTAATGATTCATGAGCAAAAAAGATTTATGACAAAAGTTTTCATAGCTGTTGCTTTAAGTATTTCAAGTGTCGCTATTGTTTGGGGATTATTTTATTCTCATAAAATTGCAGGACCTTTATATCGTTTACAAAAATATTTTACGGATGCAGCTGCACTAAATACAGAGCTTAGAAGTAAAATATATTTTCGAGATAATGACTTTTTTCAAGAAGTACCAGACTCGATCAATCGATATATTGACAGTGTAAATGACAAAAACCAAAGTACTGATCAAGAAAAAGTAGCCTAGGTCCCTCTAACGACCTATTCAATGAACTCTTGGAAATTTGATTTAATGTTTTCTAGTTCAACTTGTTCAAAAAGAATTTCAGGCGTAGTTCCCCACAAAGCCTGGGGCCACGTTCTGTCATTTTCAAAACGAGCAATAACATGAAAATGAAATTGTCGAACCATGTTTCCAAGAGCTCCAATATTGATTTTTTTTGGCTGATAGTAAGTTTTTAAAAACTCTGAAACAATTGAAACTTCTTCCATAAGCATGCATTGTTCTTCATGAGTAAGATCAACTAATTCTACAATTTGATTTTTTCTTGGAACTAAAATAAACCAAGGGTTCTCCTTGTCATTTTTTACAAAAACTCTACTCAATTCTAAATCGGCAACACAATAGGAATTTTTTTCTAATTCCGGTTCAATACTAAACAAATTCATACTTTCATCCTTGAAAATAATATTATGGCTGAAGTCTTGAAACTTCCCAATTTTGATTTTTTAATTGGTAAAGAAAACGATCATTCAAACGATTTTCGCCGTAAAGAAAAAATTCATACTCATATGGCTCTACCAGGTAGCCTCCCCAATGCAAAGGAAGTGGAATTGGCTTTCCGGCGAATAATTCTTCGGCAGTTTTAAACTTTAATAACAAAGTATTTTTATCTTGAATCGGTTCACTCTGCATTGAAAGATATGAAGCAATTTGACTGTCTCGATCTCGCGATTGAAAATAACTCTCCGAATCTTCTTTAGTCATCTTGGTAACCCTGCCGTGAATTCTCACCTGCTTTTTTGAAAGATGCCAGTAAAAGCCTAAAGCAATCTCTGGATTATTATTTAAATCTTTTGCCTTAGGACTTAGGTAGTTGCTATAAAAAAGAATCTTATTTTCCTTGATTCCTTTATACAAAAGATAACGAATATTTGGTCGGTTTAAATCCTGATCGTAGGTAGACACCGACATTGCTGGGGCGTTTTGCTCAAGTTTATTGGCCTCTTCAAACCAATCAAGAAAACTTTTCAATGGATTTTGATTAAGAGTATAACTGAATAAATCATCCATATTGTATGACCTCTGTTTACGTACATTTATTTAAGAGTATATTATATTTACTATAATTCTTTTAAGGTTAACCTTGAAAGAAGAAAATTGAGAATATGGTAAAATAATGAAAAAGTTAAAAATATTAATAGCTGATGATGAAGAAATGTTGAGGGATCTCTATGAATTAATAATAGAGTCTGAGTTTTCTTGTGAAACTACCAAAGTCACCAATGGAACAGATGCAATTGAAGCCCTAAAATCTCAAACAGATTTTGACATCATTATTTCAGACTATAATATGCCAGGAGCTTCAGGCGGACAACTTTATCTGTTTAACAAATCACAAAATAATATTCCCTTTTTTC
>JAURXW010000350.1 GCA_030654205.1 Bacteriovorax sp. | reverse complement strand
GGTCCAAAGTTCACCAACTGTTTCAGTTGATCTTTTTGAGCCGCGTGATTTTGCTTTCGCTGATTTAATCACTTTATTGACAGATGTTTTTGCTTTTGTCGCACCTGGGTCTTTAAACGAATGGGTTGCTTTACAAGTTTTACATTGAACTTTGTCTGCTAACTTTGAGTCTTTCATCGTAACTATGATGTGTGCTAGGATTAATTTACATTTTGAGCAGTGAGAGAGAACTTCTTTTCCGACGCTTAATTCGGCCATACTGAACCTTTGGATAGAGGAATTCGGACAAGAGTATAAAAAGTGAATGATTCTGTAAAGGACAATCGACCCATTCCAAGTGACAAGCGCTCTATTCAGACAGTGAAAATGGAGGAAAAAGCTCGTCTTCTTCCAACCAAGCCCGGCTGTTATTTGATGAAAAATAAGGCGGAGCAAATCATTTATGTGGGCAAGGCTAAAAATTTACGCAGCCGCGTTCTGTCCTATTTTAATAATTCTGCCAAAGGTCCAAAAACTGAAATCTTAGTTACACATATTGTCGATTTTGATTTCATCATGACTGACAATGATGCTGAGAGTTTTGTCCTTGAAAACAATCTGATCAAAAAGCATGCTCCTAAATATAATATTCGTTTAAAAGACGATAAATCCTATCCTTACGTTGTGATAAATACGAACGAAGCATTTCCGCGTTTAGAATTTATTCGGAGAGTAAAAAGAGGAAAAGGCATTGATGTTTACGGCCCTTTTGTCACAGGGAGTAATATCTGGGAAGTTTTAAGCATTCTAACCAAAAGCTTTTCACTTAGGGATTGTAAATTATCTGATTTTAAAACGAGAAAAGAGCCATGCTTGCTTTATCAAATGAAACAATGCTCAGCTCCATGTGTAGATAAAATTTCAAAAGCAGATTATGAAAAAGATTTAAATCTAGCGCGGGATTTATTTTCGGGTGTTGGCGCAAAAACATTGCGAGAACTTGAAAAAAGAATGCAAAAAGCAGCCGAAGACGAAGAGTTTGAAAAGGCTGCACAAATTAGGGATTCACTCGTAATTCTCAATGAATTTGCCAACAACTTTAAACAAAGTAATGCCGAACTTGATAGCGATCGCAATATTGATATTGTCGCTTTTTATCAAGGCGAAATTGAAGTTGATTTATCAATTTATATGATGAGAAATGGAATTTTATTAGGGCATAAGAATTTTAGTTTTTCTAATCTTGATATTGAAGAAAGTGCTGAGGATTTAATGCTTAACTATCTTTTTCAATATTACACCGGAACATATGATTCACTTCCACAATTAATTGTCACTCACATGAGTGCTGAATCCAATGATCTGCTGGAGAGTGGATTATTAACTTTGGAAAAAATGGATAAAACTATTCGAGTTAGACCTCCACTAAAACAATATGATTCTCTTTTAAATCTCACTCGTGATCACGCTTTTGAGCAACAGCGCGTTCGCATGCTTCATGAAGACAGTGTGTATGTTGGTTTAAATAAATTAAAAGATCTTCTCGGTTTAAAGGAGCGTCCAGTTGTTTTAGAATGTTATGATATAGCCATTTTTCAAGGAAGCAGTCCAACGGCCGCTCAAATTGTTTTCCATGACGGCAAGCCTGATAAAAGTAAATATCGTCATTATCATTTACAAGAACTTCCGGAAGGAAATAATGATTTTGCGATGATGAAAGAACTAATTATAAGAAGATCTGATAACGGCGATCTTCCGGATGTTTTTATCGTGGATGGGGGGCTCGGCCAGGTTAATATTTTTAAAGAAGTATTAAAAGAATTAAATATTCCCATACCCGTGATTGGAATTGCAAAATCAAAAGTGGTAAAGACTAAAGATGGTTTTAAGAATGAAGACATCAAGCGCTCAGAAGAGCGCTTAATCATTCCAGGCCGGGCCAATCCCTTTATGCTTAATAAAAATAAATCGTTGTTTAAAATTATTGTTCAAATGCGAGATGAAGCCCATCGTTTTTCGAGAAGGCTTCATCATAAAGAAGAAGTGAAGAGAGTCTTTAATAAAAAGAAATTAAGACCAAAGCCTAAATAGTTTTTTTTAGTTAATGACGTGAATAATCTTTCTGTTTCCTTGACCACAGTCAGGACATCTCGCTGATTCTTGCATGATTAAATTTTTATAATCAGAAAGATGAGTGAGGACTAATTTAGATCCACAGATCTGACATTCATTAATTATTTTTTTTACGTTCTTAATATCGCCGTAATATTCTTGGAAGTTTTCGAATTTGTAATCTGTTTCCATTGACATGCAGGTGCTCCTTTTTAGTTACATATCTTTTTTCGGTAACTTTTAGAATGCTCTTTACACACATGAGCAAAAATGAGAGTTTGGGGATAATTTTGCTTATGGAACAACAATTTAAAAAAATTCTTCAAAAAACTAAAGCTCAAAAAGAGCAAAAAGATCCTCTTTTCAAATCGTTTGAAGGGGCCCTTTTCTCTGATTCAGCATGGTTTTTTCAATTTCAAGAAACTGCAATACCACTACTTGACCGAGAAGCGAGTGTTGTAACACCGGAAAAAATTGAAAAAAAATTTGCTCAAAAAAATGATCAAAACTCACTCAGTGAAGTTTTATTTTTAGGTGATTCCTTCTCTGGTGAAGGGGATGATTTGCTTGGTAAAATGATTGCAGCAATGAAGCTCAGTGGTTCTGAATTTTATCGCTATCCAAAGCTCGAAGAGCTGGACGATGTTGTAGATTTAGCTAAAAACTTAGAAGTAGCAAGTGTCGGAACCCAAAAAATATTCGATATTATTTTAGAAAAACGTCCTAAAGTTGTAGTTAGTTTAGGTGCAACAGTCACAAATATTCTTCTAGGTAGGCGAGAAAAGTTGTCAACTATACACGGCCAGTTTTTTGAAAAAAATATTGGGGAATGTGTTTACAGCTTGATGCCTATCTTTCATCCCGAATTTTTGGTTATTAATCCCAATATGAAAAGAACTGCTTGGATTGATCTTCAAAAAGTGATGGAGCGCATAGGGAAAATTTGATCGAACTTGCTCGCAATTCTATATCCCGGCTAGAATAGTACTCTATGAGTTTTATGATGAAACTCTGGAATATAGATCTAAGGATATCAATAAGCAGGATGCGCGAGATATTTTTAACTTTCATTTATCTTTTTAATCTTCAAATTGCTTTGGGAAGTGAAATTCCTATAGTCAGTGTTCGAATAGGGAAATCTCTAAAAAATATTTTAGTAACAGGACTCGATCTTAAAAGACATCTTATGTTTAATAATGATGTGCGGACTTATAACGGGAAAAAAACGGTTAAGTTTAATTGTGAAACTTACACCACTTTAAATAAATACAGAAATACTCCTGTTTTATTAGCGACGCTTGAATCTCCAACAGGTCTTTTGTCTTATGCTAACGATAAATATCAAGGGATGTTTAAAGTTATTACTTCAAAAAATGGAGATAGCTGCGATATCGTGAACGAAATTCCAATGGAAGCCTATATCAGCTCACTTCTTACAAAAGAAATGAATTCTAAGTGGCCTATAGAGGCCCTAAAGGCGCAGGCCGTTGCGGCCAGAACTTATGCCCTTAATAAAATTAGAACTCAACAAGTAACCAAAGAACTAGGATCTGAAGCATACTATGATTTAGAGAGCTCCGAAAAACACCAAGTGGGGGGAAACTTTTTTGATGCAACGGAGTCTACCAATACCGCTAGTAATGAGACAAAAGGAGAAGTGCTTACAACTCAATCGGGTCAGATTCATCCCATTTTTTTTCATTCTAAATGTGGAGGAAGAACTCTTAGACCAGATCAGGTTTGGCATAATAAAGAAGAGAGCTATCAGTCTGTGAATTGTCCATTCTGCCATGATATTGGTCCTAAGAGCTGGAACAGTGTTATCACTCGTGAACGTCTAAAAGGTTTTTTCTTATGGGCCAGTGAACAAAATTATATTAAAGAAAAACTCAGTGGGGACTTAAATTCAATCGTACTTGTTCCTGATGAATTAGATAAATTCACTGTTAATTTTTATATCAACGATCGCCCATATATTATTGAAAAAGCAGTTTTACGAAAATTTTTTGGAAGAGTCATATTTCCATCGAATGCCTTTTCAATTAAAAAACAAGGGGAATCTATTATAGTGATGGGTGAAGGACTCGGACATGGTGTAGGGCTCTGTCAAATGGGAGCATTTGCCATGGCCTCTCGAGGTTGGTCTTATAAAAAAATCCTTGCCCACTACTTTCCTGGTCACGTTCTGAAAAAGATGTATTAAGCTAGAGAGATGAAATATTTTTTAACATTTTGTATAACTTGTTTTTTCTCCATCTCAAGTTCTTACGCACTGACAATCTTAATTGATCCTGGGCATGGTGGTGAAGATGATGGGGCCAAAGCAATGACTTTGGGGAAAGTCCCTCAAGAGCTAATTAAAGAAAAAGATATAGCACTTTTAATTTCACAAAAAATTTACAATCTGCTTTCCGCCAAAAATTATACTGTTTTTTTAACAAGAAGCTTTGATCGAACGGTTAGTTTGCCAGAAAGAGCAGCAATCGCTGAAAAAACCAAGGCCGATCTTTTTATTTCTGTTCATATAAATTCAAGTCCTGAATCTAGTGCTGTTGGATTTGAAACTTATTATTTGGATAATCATAATGATGTGGCCATTAAAAAAGTTGAAAAGACTGAAAATATTCCAATGAAAGGTGATGAAGTTGTAGTTCAGCAAATTTTAGTTGATCTTGTGGTTGAGCAAACGGTCTCAACTTCAAAGCCACTAGCTCAAACTATTCATTCCGAAATTAAAAATTCAGTGGGACGAAAATATGGCATTCAGAGTAGAGGAATAAAGCCAGGACTCTTTTTTGTTCTAGCTCTCTCAAAGCGCCCAGGGGTACTGCTTGAAGTGGGCTTTATTTCAACTCAAAAAGAGCGCGTTCGAATGATGAACCCCAAGTTTCAAGACGATTATGCCAGTGCAGTCGCAAGAGGGATTGAAATATTTTTTAAAAACCAAAAAGGACATAAATCAAAAGTTAAAATAAAAAAAAGGCACTAGAGAATTTTGTTCTCTAGTGCCTTTTTTTTAAGTAATTAAAATTGTCCGTTACAACTTGGTTTTGAGAAAGAAGTATAAACAGGATAATCTGAGGTGTATGGATTTGTCGCACTTCTTTGCGAGACAATTATTGTATTAAACGCGGCATCGATAACACCGTAACCACAGTAAGTGTTCACATCTAAAACAATACCACTTGGTGCTTGAAAATTAACAAGTGCCCGGTCATTAGAAACTAGAGGAGGGAAGTTCGGGTAAGCATTCGGTACATCACAAAATGAAAGAGTCGCATTGTACCCTATAACTTGACCGCCGTTTGTAACTTTAGTGACAAACATTAGATCGCGGTAGTAACTAACACCAACATAAAGGTTACTAATGGTTCCATTGCTCATAAAGCCTGGTTGCCAATTTCCACCAATCGTTGTTCCACTGATAGAACCATTATTAATAAAAAAACTGACATCTTT
>JAURXW010000349.1 GCA_030654205.1 Bacteriovorax sp. | reverse complement strand
GGATACTCATAAACCGCTCGTAAATCATACATAGTGGTTTTTATATCTCGTTCTTCAATTCCCCATTTTTTAAGTGCTGATATTATTTCGCTCATTTTTTGAGATCCTTCATTGATAGCATCTTTAGCCTCTTTTTTTGTGTCAGACTTAAACCCAAAAGAAATATTAGCTACATCTGGGCGAGCGTAAATTTTCCCCTCTGACCGCACTGTAACTAAATCTCGATCTACTCTCACTAGTCTTTCTCTTAAAATTGAAATGGTTCCGAGGCCAATGACCCCGATCACCAATAAGAGAACTATCACCTCTTTAGGTGTATACTCTTTAAAACATTTCATAGTTTTATATTTAATTATTAAAAATCTTCTTCTAAATTTAACGTTTGGAATTTAAAAAAGTAACATTTTTAAATTTCAAAACTCTCAACATACACTTGTGCTTTTTCATCTTCTAAATATTTTTCCAAATATTTTCCCTTGGTTAATTCTAGTAAATTTTTTCTCCAAAAACTTAAAGCCCCTTCATTATTTTTATTAACTTTAATTTCCCATTTACCTGGTAATGTACTAACTAATTTCTTCAAAGCAGCCGAGCCGATACCAATTCGGCGATATTTTTTCATGACAAAAAATTCTGCAATTGATTTAACATTTTTATCTTCACTAATAATTGAATAGTTGTTAATTAATATAAAACCTACTATTATGTCATTCAGTTTTATAAAAAATGGGACTCGACTCTCATCTTCAGAAAAATACGAATCCAAATATTCATACTCAAACCTCCCCCAAGTGTTAATATCACGCTTATCAGTATCACTATAATCATACAAATAAAACTGCATCAAATTATTCAACGCATCTTTATTGTCTAGACTAATTTTTTGTAGTTCTATTTCCATAATTATCCAATTGATTTTGTAAACATTATACTAACTACCACCAAAGCTAAACCTAAAACACTTAACATGTCCGGTACTAAAGATTTTTGAGTCAAAAAATCAAGTGCGTTTAACACTATTAAATACAAACCAAAAAATGGTAGTATTTTTGACATTGTATACTCTATTTTTGCTTTCATAATTTATTATATAAGTATAACAAATTATTTAAATTTTAACCAAGACTACCTCAACTTATACCTCCTTATCCTCAAGGTGAGGTATAGCTTTTTGTGGACAAGCACATATACAACGTCCTTCACTATCGCATTTTTCCGGATAAGCTAAAGTAGATTTTCCATTAACCAATTTTAAAGCTCCTGGGTGGCAAGCAAGTATGCAATGTCCACATCCAATACATTGTTCAGTAATAATTTTTGGTAACTTTTTTAAAGTCATATTGTTTTTTATTTTTTATAAATATTAATTTGCCGAGTAATCATAACTCCACTCATGTGGTTTTTCTTTTAATTTTTTCGCCATCTCATAAGCATTAATTGTCATCTTTTTTACGTCGTCAATATGCTCTTGACTAGTCACAATTTTCTTGTCTTTATAGGTTGGATTTGTTATTGATGACATCGCATATACATTACTCCATGGCGCAAAAACCATTCCAAAATGGTTTAGCGTCATAAACAAAGAAGAAATAACCATTGCCGCCCCTTCTTCATGTCCAGTCACTATTACTCCTGCTGTTTTACCGTTAAATCTGCGAAAAAATCCACTTCCCGGAATACCCTCATCCGCCATAATTTCAACAAATTTTGTATGTTTGATATTTAACTCTTTGTTTTTTGTCGCTCTCGGGTCGGCTGGCGCCAGACTACCATCCAAACTAATACAACGATCCAAAAAAAGAGACATCATCGTCGACATTTTAAAATTATTAACCGGGGTAGCAAAAATAATTATATCTGCTTCTAAAATTTTATCATATAAAATATTACTCATATCATCACCAGTAGCGGAGCCTCGAGGATAGCAAGAGCAATAAAAATGACATTGTGTATTTGTAGTAGAATAGCAGGCTTTACATGGTTTAATATTGAATTTTCTTAAAGAAATTAATTCTGTTTTTACTTTATTTTTTTTCAATTCTTCAAGTGCTTGGATTAACAAAAATTCAGAATTACTACTCTCAGCTGCCATGTCAAATTGTCCCCGCGCTGAACCAGCAATTCCAATTGCTTTTAACCCACCCTTTTTTATTAATCTCTTTTTAGCTTCTTTGATTGTTTCTTTCCTAACTTCCTTAAAACGCTTTAAGATTTTATCATCAATCTCTAAAAACTTTTTTAAAAATTCATCAGTTTTTTTAGGAATTAATAATTTTGTATTACAATAACAACAATTTTCTAAATGTTTTTTAAAAACACTTTTACAATTTTCACATACTTTCATATTTATTTACCTATTTTATTTTCTATTTCTTCAGCGGAGCCATTAATACAATAATAGCCCACCAAAAGAAAATTTTCTTTTTGAATAGGACAAGTACCACAAATACAACCATTCATCTCTTTTTCGCAACTACTTTTTCCAACTTCTTTTGCACAAAAAAGCTTTTCGTTTTTTTCTTTTGAACACTTGGTATAACTTGGGCATTTTTCACAAATACATTTCTTTAGACTACTTTGAGTTTTTTCTACTTTTATCATATTTTTTTAAAAATTATAATATATTGATAAACCAAATATTGCGTGAACTAGAGCAACAGTAATAGTTAGGCCTGCTAAACGAGGATGCCATTTAAACGGAATTACAACGATTCCCCTAAAATTTAGAGCACCAATACTTGCCGTTGTTAACATTAAAACAAAGGTTAATATTCCCCCGTACATTACTAGAGGTTTTCCCAAAAAAATATATAAAGCAAACTCATGAATCATATTATTCAACAATTACCTCTCCTTTCATTGAAGGATGAAGGGAGCAAATATAATTATACGTGCCTTCTTTTTCAAAAGTATAAATAAAACTTTGACCTTTTGATAAAATTTCCGAAGTAAACATATCAGTTTTAATAGTATGAGGCGCTGTTTCACTATTTACCCATGTAACTTTTTCTCCCTTTTTGATTTTTATACTTTTCGGCACAAAAGAAAAATTATTTATTTCTATCATATTTCTATCATCTTTTTTCTCTTCTTCTTTTTTTTCAACTTCTTTTTTTTCAATTTCAACTTGAGAACTACTACCTACATCTTCCTGGACTATCCAATTGTTAATTAAACGCTTTGGTTGGTCAACAAGATTTTTTTGTGGTTTTTCTCGCAAACCACATGCTCCCAAAATAATCATACTTAATAATACACTTATAAATACGATGTTTTTCATATTTTTTTTATTATTTTTTAAACAAAAACGTAACCTTTTTAGATTACGTTTTCTTGAAACTTTTAATTGTTTTATTTTTTTATTGCTTAATCGGCATCACTATATACAGATAATCATTGTCATCTTCACCTCTCACCACACAAGGAGTATTAGAGTTTGTAATTTCAATTCTTATATTCTCCGAATTAATAGCATTTACTCCATCTAGAAGATATCTAAAGTTTACCACAATTCCATTATCTACACCATTCACGGTTGCGTCCAATTCAGTCATGTTATCTCCTGACTGACTAGAGGTTGAAGAAATAACCGCTTGG
>JAURXW010000105.1 GCA_030654205.1 Bacteriovorax sp. | reverse complement strand
GTTTTTGATATAATATTTGGCAATAGCGCTCGAATGATAATTCGTGCTCGAAAAACGTGTAATTAATGGCTTCGCCGATCTTAAAGTTGTAAAAAAACCAACTTCTTTAATATGCTCACGCGATTGAAAGGCCGGATTAAATCCTGAAAATAATTTTAAGTACCAGCGAGTGGTAATTGTAACTTCACTTGGAACTTTTCCAGTATCTCCCTCAGGATTTGCAATCGACATCACAGAGGCAACATCAAATACGAGAGTGTTGAGTGAAAAATCAAACAAAACCAAATTAGAAGATTTATGACTAAGACCTGTATCTTTGCCCGTAGGATCCATTTTTTGAACAATATCCAACTGAGATCCAAGTGTACTCATATCTAAATAAATTAATCCAGCAACTGGATCGATACCAAGAATTGGAATTTGAAGTAAAATATTCTGAACTGAAGACTCACTACAATTTTCTTCACAACCAATAAAAACTAATTGATTTGTTTTAGCATCAACGACTGAAACAACATGGACAGGTGTTAGGTCAGACATTTTTAATCCACCTAAATTTTCATCCTCTTTGTTTGAGACTCCTGTTATGACTCCACCAAATACAGCTTGTTGATTTAGAAGTCCAAAAGGATATCCCAATATCAAAGATGATTTAGAAGCCGATGAGTTAGCGGGTACGATAACATTCACAGATGGTGAAAAAACCTGATTCAAGCTTAAAGATTTTAGAATTTTCTGGGCCTCTGATGAATAAACATCAACAATCACATCATTTAAAATATCATTTGAAAAACGTTGCGAGGCTATGATTGAAAATTGATTTTGTTCATCACCTATACTCTGCTTAGTTTCAGGACTGATGGCCAGAACCAAGTTTACATTATTAATTTCGGGCAACTTTTTAGAGCAGGCCAGTGTAAAATTAATTATCACAAAAAATATTATCAATTGTTTTTTCATAAATTCCTTTTCCTCGGAGTAACCTTTGGCAACTCTTATAGCTAGGATTGTTATGAATGAAAACTATATAAAACTAACATTGATCTAATGATTAGTTTGTAATTGATTTTTAAGAAAAACAACATGTCTCCAGGGACAAAATGGCTCCGAATTGTCCTTTGGATTTTACGATAAACAATCTGAAACAATTATTTTTTTACCTTGATAGAACAAATAGTTTTTACCCCAGAAAGTTATATGCTTATCTTCTATGATTATTCCTGAACCATCAAAGCTAGCATAAAAAGGAAATTTAGATTTTTCAGTATAGGCAACAAACTCATCACTGTAGCGTTTGGCATTTGTATAATGTGGAAAAAATTCAAAATTAACCAACCCCATACCCTTTAAATTTTTTAACCCAATTAAATTTTCATCTCGATCAAAAGAAGGAAAATTCGCAGTATTTATATTAGGACTTAAAACAATCGCTCCAGCAGATAATCCACATAATACTCCATCCTTTTTAAGAAATTCCTGGAGATGACCAAACATATGATTTTTTTTTAAGTGATGTAAAAAATGAAAGGTGTTGCCACCACCAAGATAAATCAGATCACTTTGCAACAAATCTACTAATTCAGACTGAGAGTAAGGAGCATCTACACAAAAGCTATTATAAGAAAATCTCCCCAGCATTGAAAACTCTTTAACAAAAGACTTAAATGTTACATCAGCGACATCAGAGCTTGATGGAATAAAGGATAGTTTTGGCTTTTTTACATTTGTAAGTGCTAGTGCTCGTTGATTTAGATAAAAATTGTCCTCACCACTTCCACCAGAGATAAAAACTAATTTCATTTTACAATGTCCTTCATATTATAGATCTTAATATTATATTATGACTTAAGTACTTTTCGAGGTAAAACACTATTATGAAAAAAACATTATCAGCATTAATCAAACCTCATACTACCACTGATTTTTTTAAGGCCTATGAAAAAAATGAGCCTTTAGTCATTCATGGGCTCAGTGATTCAATACAGGACTTAAATGACTTACCATTTTTGAAATCTTTAGATAATTTATTGAATTGCTGGCCAAATCTTATTCAAGCCCATCTACCAGATGTTAGAGATGAAGCAAGCTCTATAGACACAACCGCAAAAGATGCGCGGAAGCTTTTTGATAATGGCATGGGACTACTCTTTAATCATGCCGATACAATCTCTCCGGTTTTGCACCATTGGGTCCAGGAGCTCCGCAAAGATTTAGGACTCTCAGCTCTAACCAATTCTCGATGCCTGATCTACGCAACACCTAAAGGCTCTGGAACTGCGCCTCACTTTGATCAAAATTGTAATTTTGTATTACAAATAACTGGTGTAAAAAAATGGTGGATCGCTCCTAATACTCAAGTAAGCAACCCAATGACAAGACATACAATGGGCCTGCCTATTGACCCTGAATTAGAAAGTTATTTAGAAATGCCAATGCCAAATACTATGCCTAAGGATATTAAACTAATTGAACTTAAAGCTGGCTCACTTCTCTTTTTACCACGTGGCTGTTGGCACTCTACGGAAGCCACCAGTGACGCTCTATCACTCAATTTTACCTTTACACCGCCGACTTGGATAGATTTGCTAGCTGCTGCACTCAGAGGCCGATTAGCGCAATCTAGCCAATGGCGAGAAACTGCGGATGGTGTTTCTGATTTTGAGCGTTCAGCAAGTGCGATAGAAAAATTTGATTATCTTTTAGCAGGCCTTAAAGCAGATCTACCAACATGGAAAGCAATAGATATTTTGGGAGCTACGGAAACTGATTAAAAATTATGCATTAGATTGGCCAGCGAAAAAGTGTTAAATAATACATCTTGAGAAAATGGTTTAACTATAAACTCAGAAACGCTCAAGCTTTGAACTTTTTTAATAAAGCTGGGCGAATTTTCACCAGACATTATAATAATGGGTATATTTGTAAAATTTTCTTTTACATTTTTTTCTAAAAACTCAAGACCGTTCATATTTGGCATATTCCAATCTAACAGGATAATATCAATTCCTTTCGTTGCCGCTAAAATACTGACCGCCTGGACTCCATCTTCGGCCCAAACACTATTATGTCCACGATCCTCAAGCATTAGGGAAACCATCGTGAAGATGGCAGGTGAATCATCGACTACTAAAACTTTCATCGTTTATTTCCTGGTAATTGGTTTATTTGAATTATTTTAACTCAGCAAAGGTCTAAAAATAAAAAAATTATATCCACTTTATAAGTCACTAACATTTCAGCTTTTTAATATTTAAAAATCAGATAATCATGAAATCTTTGAATTATTCCTTATACGCATAACACTTTAGTGCCTATTTGGAGAGGCACCTCAGCGAATTTATTAAATTGTAAATTCTAACTGCCTAATATTATCCGTATTAATGTTTTTATATTTTTTTAAATCCTCTTCTGAAAGTGTTTCTTTTATTAGCAATTCTTTAGCAGCTAAATCTATATTAATTTGATTACTTAAAATTATAGAGGTGGCCCTGTTAAAGGCATTATCAACTAACTCTTTAATCTTTTTATCGATACTTTCTGCGACTTTTTCGCTGTAATTTTTATGCCCACTAAAATAAACTGAAGTTTCTAAATATTTCTCTGTCGGATCTTCGTAAGAGATATGTCCTAATTCTTCTACCATTCCATATTTTAGAGCGATTCCACGAGCAATCTGTGTCACTTTAGCAATATCATCTGATGAGCCGGTCGAAAAATTTCCAAAGAAAACTTTTTCGGCCGCTCTGCCACCTAATAAAATAATTATTTTATTAACCAATTCTTCTTTAGTCATAAGATAGCGATCCTCAAGTGGGCTTTGGAGCGTATAACCTAAAGCCCCTATTCCTCGAGGAATAATAGAAACTTTTCGTACTTTGTCACTACCTGGTAACGAAATTGCGACAAAGGCATGCCCCATTTCGTGATAGGCCACAATTCTTTTTTCTTTCTCATTTAAAAATCGACTCTTTTTTTCTAAACCAGCAATTATTCTTTCAATTGCAATATTAAAATCTTCGGCCAAAACATACTCTCTATTTTTTCGAGTCGCACTCAAGGCGGCCTCATTAACTAAATTGGCAAGATCTGCTCCCGTAAAGCCCGGAGTTAAAGCTGCAACTTCATCAAGTTTTAAATCTTTAAGAATTTTAATTTTTTTAATATGAACTTTTAAAATATCTATACGTCCGCGTTTATCAGGACGATCAATCAAGACTTGCCGATCAAAACGGCCAGATCTCAAAAGAGCAGGATCTAGAATTTCAGGCCTATTAGTCGCTGCTAATAAGACAACGCCAGTGGTTGAATCAAAACCATCAAGTTCAGAAAGAAGTTGATTTAAGGTCTGCTCTTTTTCATCATGACCACCTGAGATTGGATTTATTCCACGTGCCTTTCCCAAGGCATCTAACTCATCAATAAAAATAATACATGGAGATTGATTTCTGGCCTGTAAAAAAAGATCTCGAACTCTGGCTGCACCAACTCCCACAAACATTTCAACAAACTCTGAACCACTGATTGAAAAAAATGGAACCTTCGCTTCACCGGCAATCGCCTTCGCCAAAAGTGTCTTTCCCGTCCCTGGTGGTCCAACCAGGAGAACACCTCTCGGCATTATCGCACCTAAACGTCCATAGGATATTGGATCCTTTAAAAATGAAACAATTTCTTTTAATTCTTCTTTTGCCTCATCTACCCCAGCAACATCGTTAAAAGTAACTTTAATGTCTTTTTCAATATATTGTTTTGCTTTACTCTTACCAATGCTCAGAAAACTATTTCCTGCTTGCCCCATAAACTTTTTCG
>JAURXW010000344.1 GCA_030654205.1 Bacteriovorax sp. | reverse complement strand
ATGGAAGATCATCGTGCTCTAAATCCATACACTACAGTTAGTCAGAAAGATTCACGCGAAAAAATTAAAGAAGGAATTATGACTTTGCCTGAAAAGCAAAGATTAGTATTATCCCTTTATTATTATGAAGATTTAAATTTAAAAGAAATTGGACAAGTTCTTGATGTAACTGAATCAAGAGTTTCACAACTTCATACTCAAGCAATCCTGAAGTTAAAAACAAAACTGAGAACATTATTTGAATCAGTAGAGGATCTTGCTAGCTAATGGAAAAAAGTAACTACCAAACCGATTTTGAGATGAGCTTGAGCACTCTTGAGGATATACAACTACTCTCAGAGTTTTCAATGTCTCCTTTAATCGGTAGGGCCTATTTTCATTTATCAGAAATCAAAAGAAAAGCTGATATTGCGAGTCTTGGACCTGTTGCCCATTATGATATGGTAGCAAAAGTACTCGATGAAAAATTTGAATCAATTACGACTGAATTTTTTAGTAATAAAGCAAAGTTTAAAAACTTTGAATATTTTAAATCGACTGAAAAAATTGATCTAAAAAAATGGAACTTAATTTTTGAAATTATTCCCGAAGTTCTCTCTGTTGTTTCATTGTTTAATTATCATGGAACAATGGAGACACGACTAGATGAAAGTCGTTTGCTAATATCTGGAATGATTTTAGAAGATGGACTTCTCGAGATGAATCGAAAATTTATCTATATTATAACTAGAAAATTATTGCGCCAAAAAGTTCTTTTGACTTTTAATCTTGAAAAGACTGCAAGAACTGGACTATTTAAGTTGGACTTAAAAGTTGATATTTCTCATGATGATACTCTCGTTTATAAGGTAAACTTTAAACCAAATCCCAAAGAAAATTACTTAGTTGGTTTTTCAAATATCTTTTGCCATTACAGAACGCTTTTTGAGGAAGTAAAGTCTGTGGGTGAGCATAATGTAGTTGAAGTAGGAAGTGACTTGAGTGTGAATCATTTCTTTGGAGTACCAGACTTAAGTCGTCTAGAATCGGCCAATAAAGAAATTTTACACTTTCCCTTTTTATTTCGTCCAGTTTCTATCATACTACCAATGAAAGGAAATCTTTCGACAGATTCTTTTTCACGTAGTTTATCAAGTAGTCATGATGACGAAAAAAAGAGGGAACAGAATGTTTCTACATATTATCGAACCATCGATTTCTTCTCTTTATTCAGTATTTAAATTCATTTTTTCAGAGGTGTTATTATGCGATTTACTCTAGGACGAGTTGTGCATTTTTATTACGTTGTTGTATTAGTTGCAATGACTTCTTTATTTGCTTACGGAGCAAAACATTACTGGGGAGCTGGTCTTTTAAATATTGATTACGTCAGTAATCTCTATGATGGAACGAGCAAGGTTCATGCTGTTAAGGAACGAGGCGATATAGAGGAAATTAAAAAATTTGTTGATGGTGATCGCATCAAAGATGCAAATCGTATTTTCAATAGACTTGAGCAAGATATACGCGATCTCAAATCAATCAAAGCAGGTGATAACAACTCATTTGATGAAAATACTAAAAAAGTAAAATCTGGATTAACTAATTTTCAAAATGCTCCCGAACTAATGACTATACTTAATAATATTTCTACAAAAGTTTCAACTTTTGAAAATTTTGTTTCAGAAAAAAAATGGCCTACACTTACAAAAATGGCCACTAATCTTAGAATTAAAACTTCACCAGGTCGTCTCGTCCAAGGTGGTTTATATAATTTTGAAAAAACTCAAACATTGAATCAATCGATTAATAACGATATCGAAGCAATGACTAATTTTACGGAATCTTCAGGCTTGCCTGCAGATATAAAAGTAGCGATAGTTAATCGCATTCGAACTATTAAAAGTGAAGTCAGTTACTTAGAAGGTTATGTTGATGAACATAAAAAATTTAATCGCGCTTATAAAGATTTTTCATCAGATTATCAGTCATGGTTTAAATTTGTTGAGCCTGAAATTGCTTTGAAAAAAATTCAATTTGAAAAAAGCTCACAAACTATTCTTTATTCTCTCATTGCTATTTTTTCAGGTATGGTTTGTTCATTAGTTTTAGGATTTATCGTTTATAACTATTCTACGAAACGTGGATCAAAGAAAACTGAAAAATTAATTCTTGATACTATCAAGGAGAGTCTTCTTCCAATTGAAGCAAAAGGAAAAGAAAAGTTTTCACCTGAGTTTAAAAATGAGCTAGAAAAATATCGTGATTATGTTCATAAAAGAATGAGCTTTGGATCAATTTTTCAAGAAGCGATGCCTTTTGCATCTATTCTTTTAGATTCTAATCTCAATTTAGTTTGGGGTAACTCGCATTTTTATGAACAATGGCAATTACAAAATTTCAATGAAGATGGAGATGACTCACTTACATGGGATTTTTTACAAAGATTTACAAACCTTGAGGATAATAGTTCGATACTTAATGCTCTACGTATGAGTACTTCTGGGGTTTATAAAATTCAAGTGAAAAATGCTTCAATGGCAATTGGACTTCCGTATGAAATGCATGTTTCCCCTGTTGAGTACTCTGCTCAGAAAAGAATAATGATTATATTCTATCCAATGTCTGAGACTGAAAACCGCCTATCGACTCAAAAAAATTCTATTATTGCTCCATTTTTAAAGGCAGTCGATGCTCACTTAAATGAAGCAATGACTCCTGAACTTAAACATACTTTGAGAAATGAATCTGACAAAGCTGGAGTTGCCGAACTTTATGCTAAGTTTTCACAATATGTTGAAAAAAATGAAACGCTTAAAGATGATTTTTCTATTGAAATTGAAAGAATCGAAGATGAACTTGATGCAGAAAGAAGAACAATCAGTGAATTGCGAAAATCATTAGTTTTTTCTTTTGAATCGCAAAGAGTATCTGTTGATAAGTATAACCAATTCAAATCATCTGTAACTGCCGTTCTTGATGGACGAGATCAATTGGAAGAACAATTTAGATTTGCTTTGAGTTCTTCTAGAGATTTCTATAAGGATCAAAATAAAATATTGAGCAGTGCCGAAAAAGCCGAAAAAACAGTTGATGATTATGTAAAAAGTCTAAAAACTATAACCGCTTTGAAAGCTGATTTTAAAGACATGAAAAATAATGTTGAAGATTTTAAATCAAGAATTATACAAGTATTAGATCAATTGTTAATTTTTCAAAATCATGAAGATGATTCTTTAAGAGTTGATCAATTTCTTGGAAAAATCAAACTGGAAATGAAAGGCTTTGAAAAAGTTCTTAGCGGCTTTAATCAAGTAGTGACTCAAATGGATGTTACTGTTACTAAACTAGACATGATGGTTGAAGGAAGAGAAAAAATTGATCTAGAGGCCGTACGGGCCCGATTAGAGCATGTTAAAAATAATTTAGAAAATGCTCAGTTCTCAGCATCAAAAATATCTCAAAATGCGCATTCTAAAGATGATGAAATGATAACAATTTTAAAAGCATTGATTGTAAATCTTAAAACTGAAATGAAGCATATTGATGAAATGTGTAGATTGACCGGTTTAACGTCAGAGCAATTAAAAGTAATTTCACCTGTTGAGTATACTGTTTAAAAACTGATCGACTAATTTAATTAATTGCTCCTGACTTTCTGTATTTGAAATTACAAAGTCAGCGAGCACTTTTTTTTGTTCAATATCCATTTGATTTTCAAGTATTTTCTGGGCCAACTCTGTACTTGATTTGTCTCGAGAGACAATGCGTTTAATTTGAATTTTCTTTGGTGCGTAAACACATACTGAAATATCGACAAGTTCATTTAATTTTTTTTCAAATAATAAAGGAACATCGTAGACAATAAATAAAGGATTGATTAGTTCTTCAATAGATTTTTTAAATTCAATAGGCAAATAAGCATAAATATAATCTTCAACCAATTTCTTGGCAGTTTCATCTTGAAAAACAATTTCACGTAATTTTTTAAAATCTATCGTCCCGTCTTTAATGGCATCAGGGAAATGGTGAGAAATAAATTTAACTGTCTCATGTTTTTGATAAATATTTTTAACAAGTTTATCTGCATCAATAACAGGAATACCTTTATCGGCTAAAATCCTGGCCACAGTACTTTTACCAGTTCCTATTCCTCCAGTGAGTCCAATAATAGGAACTGGTAAATGGTAGAGACGAGTAGATGCATTTTTTGAAATTAAATTATTTTTTAGACTTTTCATTCACTTTTGCTTGGTTCCAGTACACATCCATTTGTTCTTGATTCATGTCTTCTAACTTAGCACCTTTAGCCAGCATTAAATCTTCCATTGCATGAAATCTTCTCAAGAATTTTTTATTGGCGGCCCTTAGTGCATCATGAGGATCCATTTTTAAATGTCTTGCAAGTTGGGCAACAGAAAAAAGCAGGTCACCTAGTTCTTCAAAAGCGGCTTCGTGATTTATTGGGCGGTGGGGAGTGAGTTCTTCTTTTAATTCTTGCCACTCTTCCTCGACTTTGTACATAACTTGAGAATAATCTTCCCAATCAAATTTTAAATCATTTGTTTTTTTACCAATTTTAGTCGCAGACATTAATGGCGGAGCATTGAGAACTGACGAACTAATGCGGTGATGAGAAATTAGGCCATCTGTACGGGCCTTTTCTTCAAGTTTAATTTTTTCCCAATTCACTAAAACTTGATCTGCATCAATTTTAACTTGGTTATTTTCAAATACATGGGGATGGCGACGGATTAGTTTTTCAGTCAGCATTGCCGAAATAGATTGAATATCGAATTCACCTCTTTCTGAGCCAAGCTGAGCATGAAGTAAAACCTGCATGAGTACGTCGCCAATTTCTTCTTCCATTTTTTTTGGATCTTTTTCTTCAACTGCTTCGATAAATTCATACGACTCTTCAAGTAGATACTTCAGTAATGACTCATGGGTCTGTTTTAAATCCCAAGGACAGCCGTGTTCAGGATGGCGAAGTTCGGCAATGACGTCTTTTAGTTTTTCAAAATTACTTTTCATGTGCTACCTTTTGAAGGATGAAATTAACAATAACTCTTTATGATAGTGGAATAAAAAAGAATAGTAGTAAAGTCGCTAAACTTGAATCAAACAAGATTTCGGGTTTGATTCCTAGTTTAGAAAAGAGTTTTGTTCTTTTTTTGGCTAAAAATAGACAATTTACAGGGGTTAAACAAGTTTCAATTTCAATGACTCTTTGTGGAAAAAAAAAGATCCAAGGCTTGAATCAAAAATACCGCCAAAAAGATAAAGCTACCGATGTGTTATCTTTTCCGATCTTTTCTAACCTGCGTCCTGATAAATTGCGATCTGAAAAAAATCCTCCTTATCTAGAATTAGGGGATATTGTTATCTGTAAGGAAATTGCCAAATCTCAGGCCCGTGAATTTGATATTACCTATGAACAAGAAATTATTCACCTAGGTGTACATGGTTTTTTGCATCTTTTGGGTTTTGATCACGAAATCTCAGGCAAAGAAGAAAAAATTATGGAAAAATACGAATCAGAACTTGTGGCTAAAATTTATAAAAAACTTAAAGCAAACCAATAGGCAAATTTAAATGAACGAGCAAATAAAAATAGAGCTAAACGAAAAAAAACTTGATATAAAAAATTATACCGAAAAACTCGACCTTCTTCGGAGGTCACTTTGAGATTCCCAAAAAACAAAATCGTCTCGAAGAGATAAAACGAATTGAGGCCATGGAAGGATTTTGGGATGACTCCACAAATGCTTCAAAAATTCAAAAAGAAAAGTCGGTCATTGAAGAAATTGTAAATACCTATATTCATCTTAAAGCGTTGTATGACGACTTTGATGTACTCCTGGATTTTGCTTTCACCGAAAATGATGAATCATCGGCCGAAGAAGCCATTCAAGTTTATAAAAATTTTTTGACTGCATTTTCGATGGCCGAACAAAAGGTTTTGCTTTCAGGCGAACTCGATCCCAACAATGCCATCATTACGGTCAATGCTGGTGCTGGCGGAACGGAGTCTTGTGACTGGGCCTATATGATTCTTAGAATGGTTATGAGATGGGCTGAATCAAAAAAATTTAAAGTTCAAGTTCTCGATACACAGGAAGGGGATTCAGCGGGAATAAAATCTGCAACAATTACCGTTACTGGAAATTACGCCTACGGATTATTAAAATCTGAATCTGGAGTTCATCGTTTAGTAAGACTTTCTCCATTTGATTCTGCTGGACGCCGGCATACTTCTTTTGCTTCAATTTACGTATCAGCTGAAATTGACGATACAATTGAAATTGAAATTCTTGATAAAGATTTACGCATCGATGTGTACCGAGCTGGAGGTTCTGGTGGCCAGGGAGTCAATACAACTGACTCTGCAGTAAGGTTAACCCACTTACCAACAAACCTCGTTGTTATTTGCCAAAATGAGCGCTCACAACTTCAAAACAAAGCGCAAGCAATGAAGGTTTTAAGATCGAGACTTTATGAATTAGAAATGGATAAAAGACGAGCTAAAATTGCTGAAGTTGAAGCCAATAAAAAAGATATCGCTTTTGGTGCTCAAATTCGCTCTTACGTTCTTCATCCATATAAGTTAGTTAAAGACCATCGAACAGATTTTGAATCTTCACAAGCAGAGAAAGTATTAGAAGGCGATCTTGATAGTTTTATTGATGCTTACCTTCGCTGGGTCGTGGAAAAAAGCACTCCTCATGGAGAGCATTAGTTTATGAAAGGACAGCGCTTTAAACTGTTTCTTACTTTATTTCTGGATAACTCTACGACAATTAAATTTGCTGTTGGGGTATTGGTAGGAATGGCTTTTTCAATCGCTGTAATTCTCTCCACCATTGGCATAATGGATGGATTTCAAAGGGCCTTAAAGATTGGCTTAAAAAAATCAGTCGGTGAAGTTATTATGAATGCCGAAGGCGGCACATTTTTTAAGGCAAATAGTGCTATTTTTTTAAAATTTAAATCATTAAATATCGACCATTTTTCAGCATTGGTGCAAACAGAAAGTTTTTTAATTTATGATGAAGATTCGCGAGGTGTTTTAGTTAGAGGAATCGATGACTCGTATTCCGAAGTTGTAAAATTGCCGCTTATTCTTAAAGATAATGAAGTGGCCATTGGTTCTGAAATTGCAAAACTGTATAAAATTAATGTTGGTGATGAAATAGTTTTGGCCTTTGCCAAGGGAAATGCCGGGCTTAAATCTATGCCGGCCCTAGAGCGTTTTAAAGTAAGCCGAATTATCAATCATGGTATTTATCAAAAAGATTCAAGACTTGTTTATATTAAACTAGAAACACTTCAACGCATTTTGGAATTAGGGCATTTCATTAATATGATTTCACTTAATTTCCCTCAGGATTTTAAATATAAAGATGATATTCAAAAAATTGAAAAAGGTATCGTATCACTCAAAAAAAATTTTGGGTCTGAGTTCTACTTTAAACCTTACTGGCGAGAATTTGCACCGCTTCTTGAAGCAGTAAAAGTCGAAAAAGTTATGATTGGCTTAATTTTACAAATGGTTGTAGTCATTTCTATTTTTAATATTTTAGCTTTTATTATTTTTATTAATGAAAAAAAATCAAAAGAACTTTTTTTATTCAAAGCACTTGGACTTTCTAAAAAGGCCATGAGTGATTTATGGATGGAATTAGTTTTGTTAATCTGGTTTTTGTCATGTGTATTGTCGTTGTTATTTGTTCAGATATTTAACTTTGCACTTATGCATTTATCTCTCTTTGAACTCCCATCAGAAATTTATTATATGCCTCGGATTGAGCTTTATTTATCTTGGACGGACTATCTTTTTGTCTTTAGTTTGGCCCTTGTCTGGATCATGATTATCACTTTCTATTTATTGAGACGATTAAAACAAAAAAGCCTGTTGGCAGGCTTAAGACAGGAATTCGCATGAGTCCTATTATCAAAATATTGAATGTAAAAAAATTTTATAAACTCTCACGTGCCTTAAATGGCGTAACGCTGACTATGAACGAAGGTGAGGAATATTTAATCCGAGGAGCTTCGGGGTCTGGAAAATCAACCCTTCTTTATTTGTTGGGTGGTTTAGACCGACCAACGGAGGGAGAGGTCATTGTTAATCAAAAAAACTTGGTCGAACTCAGCGATGAAGAGCTGGCCGTTTATCGCAATCGCTATATTGGTTTTGTATTTCAATTTCACTTTTTACTTCCGTCCATGAATTGCTTGAATAATCTTTTGCTGCCGGCCCGCCTCGCGGGTTTTTCCAAAGAAGAAACTGAAAATGTGACGACACGAGTTTTAGGCCTTGCAAGTACACTGAGCGTTACACATTGTTTGGAAAAATTTCCTTTTGAACTCTCTGGAGGGGAGCAGCAGAGAATTAATATTATTCGTGCCCTTTCGTTAAAGCCCAAACTTTTACTTTGCGACGAGCCAACTGGAAACCTAGATTCGGAGAATTCAAAAAAAGTTATCCAGTTACTAAGAACTTTGGCAAAAGAGTTCCACTCCACCCTTGTGGTTGTCACTCATGACCCAATTATTGCTGAGAGCTTTCACAACCAATTTTTACTGAAAGACGGAATACTAGTAAGCACTTAGAAATTTCTTTGCACATCGTATTGTTCTTGCTACTTTTTTATACCTTAGTTTTTTAATCGAGTGTAAGATCTATGTCGTTGAGATTTCTCTCTTTATTTTTTTGGGCAGTACTGAGTTTTAATTTTCTCGGTAGCTCCTTTGCGGCCGAAGATCTTGGTCCGCGAGTTGATCTTTTTAAAATTGATCAAATAGAAATTAAAGGTCTCAAAAAAGTTGAAAAAGAAGCAGTTTTGGAAAAAATTGGTTCTAAAGTCGGGATGGTTCTCGATAATTATCTATTGAAAAAAGATCTCGAAAAAATTTACTCCATGAAATATTTTGAAAGCGTTGAAGCTGAACACGAAATTGTGGCAGGAAAAAACCTTTTAGTTTTACGAATGAAAGAAAAGCCAATCGTGACAAAAATCTCATTTGAAGGAAACGATGGCCTAAGTGATGACGATTTAAAGGGGCAAGTTAAGACTAAGGTTTTTTCAATCTTAGATGCCACCTCGGTTAAAAATGATATTCAGGGATTGCTAAAGCATTATGAAGAAAAAGGATATTTCCTAGCTTCAGTTGATTATAAAGAAAAAAAAATCAACGATGAAAATATTGAACTTCAATTCATCATTAAAGAATTTGATAAAGTTAAAGTTAAAAAAATTAGTTTTTTAGGTAACAAAGCATTTAAAGATGAAGAAATTAAAAGCATTCTTCAAACTCAAGAAGATAGTCTTTTTTCAGGTCTTTCAGGCTCAGGAAATTTTAAAGAAATCAATTTTCAAAATGATATTGAACGATTGAAATATTTTTACCGAATGAAAGGGTATCTCCAAATTAATATTGGAACTCCTGAAATTACGGTATCAGAAGATAAGAAATGGGTTTTCATTACGATGAAACTTACTGAAGGGCCTCAGTTCTCAGTTAATAAAATTAGTTTTCAAGGTGAAATGCTTTTTCCTGAAACTGATATTAGAGAAAAACTGACTTTAAAAGAAAATGAAACTTATTCAGAAGAATCGCTACGAAAAGATATTCAGCTCCTAACTGAAATGTATCAGGATGAAGGTTATGCATTTGCTAACGTTATTCGTAACCTGAATGTAGTTCCAGGAGAAAATAAGGTCGATGTAGAATTTTCTTTTGAAAAAGGAAAAATTGCTTATTTTGGCCGAATTAAAGTAAAGGGAAATTCCAAGTCCCGCGATAAAATCATTCGACGAGAATTGTTAATTCGCGAAGGACAAAAATTTAATGGAACGGCCTTACGTCAATCAAAAGAAAATGTTCAGCGTTTAGGTTTTTTTGAACCTGATTCAATTATTTTCAATACAGTTTCTCCTAAAGATAAAGAAGATGTTCTAGATGTTGAAATCGCAGTTAAAGAAAAAAACACCGGACAAATCTCTTTAGGTGCAGGTTATTCAACTGCTAACGGTGGATTTTTCCAAGCTTCAGTTTCACAAGCAAACTTTAGAGGGTTAGGGCAAAATTTAACTTTCAGTTTAAATATCGCCAAAACTTCAAATACTTTTAGTGTGGATTTCACAGAGCCCTATTTGTTTGACTCCAAATGGTCTTTAGGTGGAGGAGTTGCTATCAGTAGTGATGAAACTTCGGCGTCTTATAAGCAAAAGAAAAAAACGATGAACGTAAGAGTTGGTTACCCAATTTTTACTTTCACTAATCTTTATACAAGTTACAAATTAGAAGACACTAAAATTACGGCCATTGATGATATTTCGATTAATCCAGCATTAGAAAACGGATTGGCCTCTACGGTTGCTTCTAAAATTGTGTATGACCGCAGAGATGACCGCTCGGATACTAGAAAGGGTGTGCTGTTGAGTTATGCAACAGAATTTACCGGTCTTGGTGGAGATAAAAAATGGGTGAAAAACGAAACTGAAGCAATGGGTTTTTATCCAGTGTGGGGAGATTTGATTTTTCGGTCACGATTTTATGCGTCCCGCTTAGATGAAGTTAATGGTCGAGAAATTCCACGAACTGAAAAATTTACTCTGGGTGGTTCAAGAAACTTACGCGGATATGCCTTCGATGATATTGGACCAAAATACAGAGGTCGTGTTGCCGGCAATGACGTCACGTTTAATACTGGCGGTGTGTTTTCAACTTTTACAAATTTAGAATTTCAACACCCTCTTTCTAGAGAAGCTGGTCTTAAATGGGTAGTCTTTTTTGATGCGGGACATGTTGGGAAATTTACAAATATTAAGGTTTACACTGATTACGGCTTTGGTTTTAGATGGTTTTCACCAATCGGAACATTGCGTTTCGAATTTGGTTACCCATTGACTGGGGAATACAAAAAACAGGGTTCTCAATTCCATTTTGATATAGGACAATTATTTTAAGATATTTTCTCAAAGGGAGACGTTCAATGAAAACTTTAATCGCTGTTATGGCATCTCTTCTACTTGCAACTTCGGCATTCGCGAAAGTAGCTGTTGGTAAAGTTGATGTTCAAAAAGTACTTATCACTGTTACTCAAGGTCAAACTGTTCGCGACCAATTAAAAAAAGCTTTTGATGAAAAACAAAAACTTTTAAAAGATGAAGAAGACAAAATTAGAAAACTTCAAGATGACTACCAAAAGAAAGCATCGGTTTTAAATGATAAAGAAAAAGCTAAAAAAGAAAGAGAAATTCAAGAAAAAATCGTAGGGATTCAACAAAAGACTGCAGCTTTTCAAAAAGAAATCCAAGATATGGAGCAAAAACTTAAAACTCCAATCTTAGAAAAAGTAAAAGCAATAGTAGATGAAGTTGCTAAGAATTCTGACGTTGACTTGGTTTATGAATCAGCAACAGCTCCAATTCTTTATGCTAAAGAAGAAAAAGATCTTACTGATGACGTAATTAAGTCATTCAATAAGAAATTTCCAAAATAGACTTAAACTTAAATATTTTTGTTTTTTAAATACGGGATCCGGCGAGCTTTATGCTCTTCGGATCCCAAAATTTTTTAAGAGGATGTTCCTATGAAGCTAGGAAACCTGAAAAGTATCGATACCTCCCTGATTATAATTAGCGGTGAAGAAGATCTCCAAATCTTAGGGATCACTGACAGCTATCAATTAAATCACCATCATTTAATTTTTATTAAAAATAAAAATTTTTTAGCTGAGTGGCTGAATAAAAATAAGAAACCAAAAAGCCAAGGTGTAATTTTTGAAAAAAAATTCTTAGATTTATTAAATGAAGAATCAAAAAATCTGGCTTTTGAATTGGCCTATTTCGTCGCAACTGTTACTGATGTTAATTTAGCAATGTCATATTTCTCAAAACCTTTTTATGACCAAAAAATACAAAAAATTAATGATATTGTCGATGGGCGCCAAATGGGTTCTGCTGTTGTAGACTCTAGTGCATGGATTGCCCAAGGGGCCTTCATCGGAGAAAATGTCGTTATCCATAGCGATGTTAAAATTCATCCTGGTGTCGTTATTATGTCTGGTGCCGAAATTGGACA
>JAURXW010000343.1 GCA_030654205.1 Bacteriovorax sp. | reverse complement strand
GATGTTTTTACAATTGAAAATATGGCCGAATTAGGAATTGCCGATCAATTTGATGTGGTATTATCAGACATGGCCCCGAACACCACAGGGATTCAATCTGTTGATCAAATACGCTCGCTTAATCTCGTTGAAATGGTTTTTTCTCTACTCCCACGCTTCTTAAAACCAGGGGGAAATCTTGTTATTAAGGTCTTTGAAAGTAATGATGCTCAGGTCTTTTTAAAGTCTCAAAGAAAGCATTTTGAAGACTTTCACAATCTCCGACCAAAGTCGGTTCGATCTGTTAGTAAAGAATATTTTGTCATTGGGAAGAATTTCAGGCCATAATATTAACTTACATGAAGTAAAACATGATGGTTAATAAAACATGGATAAGTTAAAAAGCAAAAATTCAAAAACAAACAGAAAGTTTGTTTTAATCACAGCAAGCCTAAGCGTAGCAATATTTTTTGGCGGAACCGCCTTCAATATTTGTCAGGGTAAATTTAATAATAAATTAAATGCAGCTGAACAAAAGGAAGGAGCTGTCGCCCAGTTACCAGTTGGTTTCAAAGAGGCCATGGCCCATTCATTCCAGCAAGGTGCTGAGTGGCCAGACAAAGTACTCCTCAATAACGTCTCAATGAAAGTTGAATACAACTTTAATGAAACACTTACAAATTATGCAAAAACTCTCTTAAAGCAATATCGCTCAGATTACACAACCATTGCAGTCATTGATAATGAAACAGGAAGAGTGTTGGCAGCTGTGGGATATGAAGGTCGGGCCAATAGTTTTAATAAAAATTTAATTATGACGAGTACCCATCCATCCGCCAGTTTAATTAAAATGGTTACAACCGCTGAACTACTTCAAAATACTCAAGTTAAAAAAGAAACAATGTTTGATTTTAGAGGAAGAAGTACAACCCTTTTTAAGTATCAACTAAATGAATCAAGAAGCAATCGTTGGGATAAGACTCAAACTTTTGAAACAGCTTTTGCAAAATCAAACAATGTAATTTTTGGTAAAGCAGCAATTAAAAATACGACCAGTGAAGGGATAGTCAGAATGGCCGAAGGCTTTGGCTTCAATCAACCGATAATGACTGAATTTGGTTTCCTAAGATCCGAGATTCATCAAGTGAAAGATGATTTTTCATTAGCAGAATTAGCATCCGGATATAATGTCGATACAGTTATTTCTCCAATCCATGCAGCGGCAATGGCCTCTGTTATTGCCAATGATGGTGTTTTTAGAAATCCAAAATTAATCTCAAAAATTGTCGATCCAAAAACTGGTGAAAATATATGGCCAGAAGTTTTAACAGAAAGACGTGCTATTTCTTTAGAAACATCGAAAGAAATGCATGAAATGATGGGCATGACTGTCGATGATGGAACTGCTAGACGATCTTTTAGAAAAATGAGTAATAGCTACCGTGATGTCTTAGACATTGGGGGAAAAACCGGTAGTATCACTGGCGGAACACCATTTGGAAAAAGAGATTGGTTCGCGGCTTTTGCAATGCCGAGAGAAAAAGGAAAAGGAAAAGGCATTTCGATTAGTGTTATGAATGTTAATGTTAAGAAATGGCATGTAAAATCGTCAATGCTCGCAAAGAATATAATTGAATACTATTATAAAAATATTAATCCAATCGCTTTAAATGCAAATAGCGATTCTAAACGTGCACCAAGTGAAAGTCGTCCGGTGAAAAGAAGACGACATCATCACAAAAGAAGAAGTGCCTAGGTAAAACATGAAATTTTTTAACTATTTTATCAATCTATTCAAACCTAAAAATGTAACAGGGATGACAAGTAAGCAAAAATTTATTAGCGAAGTTAAGTCTATCGCTTTTATCATTATAGCAGTTCTTACTTTTAGATCAGTTTTTTTTGAACCATTTAGAATTCCATCTGGGTCAATGATACCAACATTAATGATAGGCGATTTTATTTTAGTTAATAAATTTGCTTACGGACTCAAGGTTCCCTTTACAGATTTGGTATTGGGGGAAACTAGTTTTAATCCAATTTACGTTGCGGGAAAAAGTAATCCTAATCGCGGAGATGTTGTTGTTTTTAAATATCCAAAAGATTTATCAGTAAATTATATCAAGCGTGTTGTTGGACTTCCGGGAGACACTTTAGAAATCAGAAATAAAGTTGTTTATATTAATGACAAGGCCATAGAGCCTCATGAATTTGATGGTAAGGCCATTATGAGTGATATGGATGATAAATTTAAAGGTTATAACTTAAAATTTTACAAAGCTAAAACTGGAGAACATGAGCACGTAATTCAGCAAGATAATGATAATTATTTTAAAGTTGATTTTGATAAAATAACTATCCCTGAAGGGAAGTTTTTTATGATGGGTGATAATCGAGACTTTTCTTATGATTCACGCTATTGGGGTTTCATTTCTCATGAACAAATAAAAGGTAGAGCTATGTTTGTGTGGTTTTCATTCATTTTCCCATTTGGTGAAAATCCTATGAAATTCCGTCCAGCCCGAATTGGAACTGCTATTAATTAATTCAGTTACTATGTTTTTGAGAAGGAAATTTTGGTACATCCATCATTTCCTTCGATATTTTCAAAGTGCAATTCCTTATATTCTTTCTTGAGATAAGTACGAAGCCAATTTTTTAATATTCCATCACCGTGACCATGAATAATTGTCACAAAAGGAATTTCACCTGAGAAGACTTCATCAATGGCCTGTTCTGCAGTTTTTTGAAATTCCTCTAACCGCATACCACGGCAATCTATCTCGATATCGCCCTTTACCGTTCTTTCAATATTAATTAAAACATTTGAACCCGATGGTATTACGCCTGAAGGCCAGCGAAGTGATTCTGTAGTTACCCAAACCGAAAGTGCTCCATGTTGGATTTGAATTTCTTTTTTTCGAGAATTAATTTGAACAACTTTTACATTTTTTTTGATACTTACAGAAAAAACAGTCATGTTAATTTTGATATCAGTAAAAGAAATAGATTTAAAATGGATGTGCTTTTGATCTACTTCTGTACGGATGGCCTTGCTTGGTGTTTCTGTGTTTAAGCTTGATTGAATCGAGCTGATGTTATTGATGAGCGTTCGGCGATTCGCAATCTCCCCTTTTTTAACATTGGCTAAAAGAGTTTCTGCCTGATCAAAATAAGTGTGAATTTTTTTTGAGTAATCAATCAGGATTTTTTCTCTTTCCAAAAAAAGAATTCCTTCCATAGATGCTTTTTGATTTTTTAATTCATTTTGCAAATTACGATTTTGAAAAAGTATTTTATCAAGATCAATTTTTTTTTGGGATAACTCTTGCAGTAGTGATTCATAAGTAACATGCTTTTCATCTAAAAGAGTTTTGGCCTTAGAGCTTATTTGTGTTTTCAAGCCAAACTTTTCGGAAAGGTTGTCAAAAATTTTAAAAGCCAAAGAACTGCCGGGTTCCCCCGTAATTAATTTATAAGTTGGTCGATTCAATTCAAAATCAAAACCAACATGAGCGGAAACATAATCACCTCGAGCGTGCATAAATGTTTTTAAAACTTGATGATGGGTAGAAATAATAATTTTTGAAATTGAGCGTTCATGTATTTCTTCTAAGAATGAAATTGCCAAGGCCGAAGCTTCCTCTGAAGAGGTTGAATTAAAAATTTCATCAATTATAATGAGGTTTGTCTCCCCTAGGTTTTGTAATAGCTCTAGGTAATATTTTGCTTCTGAAGCAAAAGAGCTAAGTCCCTCAGATAAATTTTGATGATCATGGCTAAAGTAAAATAGTTCTTGTGCCGGAAATATTTCAGCACTATTGGCCGGAACAAATAAGCCTAAATGAACAAATAAAATCGATAAGC
>JAURXW010000336.1 GCA_030654205.1 Bacteriovorax sp. | reverse complement strand
TCCTTGCCGATTTTTTCTGAAGTATATTGAATCCATGATCCTGGATGATAACCAAGATCAATAATCTGATCACCTTTTTTGATGATTTTAAAGCGTTCATCAATTTCTTCTAATTTATACACACTGCGGGCTAAGAAATTTTCTTTTTTAGCTTTATGGAAAAAGTGATCTTTGACTTTGAAATTCGACATGTAATTTACTCTAAAACTAAAATTATGCGAGGATTATCTTCTGCTGCATCCATGATTGCTTGTATCATAGCATCTATATAGTCAGTTCCCAATTTCGCTTTTAATAAATTAACGTGTTTTATTTTTATGACACTATCTCCAGAATAATCTGAACTTAGAACATCATAGAGTGAATCTAAATTTTTTCCGGCAAAGCTAGGAAAATTTAATTGTTTCGCAAAAATAGCCTGAAGTTGCTCGCGGTTTTTAATTTCTTTGCCATTAATGAGTACTGATCCAGACGCCATAACTTGGAAAGAAAAAATAATTCCACACAACGCCAAAAGCGCTTTTATAAACATAAAAAACCCCATCACTACATGCTATTTGAGAAGCTTTTTGCTCTTATTTCATTGGAAAGTCAATCAAGACGGGTTTGTATTGTAAATTTTACGCAGCTAATTTCAAGCACTTTTCAGTGCTTGCGCGGGCGCGTATTTCAAGAGTGTTTATTTGATATTTCCGGGCCTTGTTTATAAGAGTTGTCTTACTGATACCTAATACTCTGGCCGTCTCATTAACCTTTCCCGAAAATCGCTCGAACATGGCTTTTAAATACCACTCTTCGAAACTTTCTAGGGCCAGATTATAATCTTCTGGAAAATGAGAAATAAAATTCATTTCATTCTTTGCCTGAGACGGTTGCAGTCCATTTAAAAATCTTTCTGGAAAATCTTCTTTTCTTAGTGCCAAACCATTACTCATAACGACCATATATTCCAGCGTATTTCTAAGTTCTCTAAAATTACCTTTCCAGGGTGCATTTAGCATAAAATTTTTAATATCATTTCCCATTTTTAAATCTTGTTTTTGATGCAAGTTTTTTAGTAATTCAAATTGATCATTGAGAACCTGTGACAACTTATTCTGATCTGAACTAATAGAATCTAACTCAATATGAAATACACTTAAGCGAAAAAATAAATCCTCTCGAAAAGTACCAGCTAATACCATGGCATTCAAATCTTTATTCGTTGCCATAATTAAGCGTCCCCTGAAATCTAGAGTCTGTGTTGATCCTATGGGCACATATTTTCTTTCCTCCAAAACATAAAGAAGTTTTTTTTGAGATTCCAATGAAAGCTCTCCAATTTCATCTAAGAAAAGTGTTCCTTTTCCTACTTCTTGGAAATAGCCAATTTTATTTTCACTGGCCCCTGTGAACGAACCTTTCTTGTGCCCAAAGAGTTCACTTTCTAACAGATCTTCTTTAATGCTCGCGAGATGAAGTACTAAAAATTGATCTTTGTTTATCCGAGATCGACTATAAATGCTTTTGGCCATTTGAGATTTACCAGTTCCTGAAGGACCTGTGATTAAAATTGGAGAATTGATATTAATAATTTTTGATAATAAAGACTGATCCATGAATTCCTCACTAAAAGTGTTTTTGGTGAGATCAACATAATGCAATCGGTACAATTTTAGTCATATGGGTCAAAGATTGAACTAGTTTATTTCACTTTTGAATTCACTTTTAAAAGTGTCCAATACAATTTTTGACAAATATTCAGGTACCCAGATCAAGGCTCCATTATAGGTTTGTCGATCAAGCTTAGTTATACGTTTTCCATTTTCGTAGAAATGTATGCCTCGTTGAGAGCAAAGAATAGTTCCAGCAGCAATATCCCAAACATTTTTAGACTCAAGACTTACAATAAAGTCACAGGCGCCACTGGCCAGCAACCCGAGTTTAAATGCAATACTTCCTCTTGGAGTAATATCGATTTGAGGATTATTTAAATATTTATCATATCGACCGTTGTGAAATTCCGAGCGCGAAACAAAAGTGAAAACTTTATGTATAGATTTATCTGTGGTTTGTATAAAGGGAATATTTGTATCGATGTTAAATCCACTAAATGGATTATAAAGCCACGCAAAGTTACTAGGGTCATCAATATCTGGGGTCTTCATTAACGCCAATGAAACCGCACATTCTGGTCGCCCTCGGACTAATTCACGAGTTCCATCTATTGGATCAAGAATTGCGCAAGGAAATGTATAGGCCTTAAAATCTTCTTCACTGAAAAAAGAATATTCAGCATATTCTTCATGCTCGCTTAGTTTTTGTTTTAGGAATTCGGAAACAAAAAAATCAATTTCAGTTACGAGGCTATTATCATTTTTTTGTTTAATTTCGATGCTGCTTAAAGCTTTCGGGCCAAAAAATAAAGACAGCTTTTTTGTCAACTGAAGAATAAGTTCTTTTTGCACCTTTTTCATGTTTTTACGTTCCGCGATATTAAAATATCTTACAAATTTCACTATTAATTAGTTGACTTGGTTATTTTATCAACAAAATAGCCCAAGTTATCCACAAAAAGAAATATTTATTAATATTTATTGATATTTTAAGTCAAAATTTCTATTTATTATTTTCGCTAGTTACGAATGATATTCACAATACTTTTTTATTTACCTTAGCTTTTTTATTGATTTCACATAGAACCAACGTAGTTATTAACATTAAGTCAAAAAATTGTCGCTCGGGTATTATTTGCAGTTAGATGATGTAAGAAGCTATTTTTAGAGGGTAAAGCACTCTGAAAACATCAAAATGTATTTTATTTAAATCAAAAAATAAACTCACTTTAAATAGTTAGTTTATTAATTAATGAGATTCAGTTGAGAGCACTTCTAAATTGCCCCCAGAGGCTATTGAAACGGCGAAAATTTCACACCCAGCTTCTTTGGTGCTCATTAAAGAGGTAAGAAATTTAATCTCTCCTGTGTCTTGATCAACGTAAATAAATGGAGTGATTTCTAAGACCGAACGGTTTAATTGATAAGAGCCCAGAAAACTTTTGTAAATCGCTTTAGTCAATCCTGATCTAAACATCGTTACTCCGTATTCAAATGAAAACCTCATTGTCTTCATTCTCTTTTTTAAAGCATAACATATTTGAGAAAATTAACTGTTAAATATTTTTAAGAAGACCTTAACACGACCCTCAAAATGGGAATCTAGTAGACAGATGAGGATATAGATCAAGTAAATCATATTTCGACTAGAACGCATTCGACTAAGCGATTGAAACAATAGCTCCAATGGAATTAGGCTTAAAAAAGCAAGAGGCCACATCATTCCAAAACCGCTTATCAATGAATCGTCCCAAAAAAGTGAAAAAACAATGTAAATGGAAAACGAAACTAAAAAGATTGTTACACTTTCGATCTCAATATGAAATTCTTTGAAAACTGTTAAGTTGGGTTTGAAGTATTTAACCAATACAACTACCAATCCCAAAATTCCAAGAATGAAAAAAGCTTTGCGATCAATTTCTTGAGCGGCTTGCTTTAAAAATCCTAAATCAAGAGAATGGAGCGGTTCCAGTAAATCAGAGTGAGAGAGTAAACGTAGAATAGTAAGTACAACTCCAAAAAGAGCGTATTTTAAAAGTTGGCGCTTAAACCAAATTGTTCGGTCGCGTAGAAAAACAAAAATTAAAAATCCAATTTGAAAAAATACTAAAATAGCAAAACTAGGATTGAGCAAAGTTCCCCAAAAACTTACTAACCCCATAAAAAGACCAGCTCTATAAGTAGAACTTTTTGTTACCCATAATAGAGTCCATACCCAAATCAATGAGTAAGTAGTGAGCATTGAGAATTCAACATTAGTAGTAAGTGTCTTGCTAAAAGACCAAGAAGACACCAATGCAAAAACACCAAGAAGTGAAAGTCTTCGTGTGACAAAAAAGCGCAAAAAGGCATAAAAGACTAGTAAAAATAATCCCATTCCCACTAAATAAAAATGGAGGCTCCAGGCAAGTCTAAAAAGTTCGGGGTAATTTTTAAAAGGATAATAATTAATTAAAAGAAAATTCCACATTGGATTTCCAATTTTCTCCAATGGATCAAAATATAGTTTTAACATTTCAATATTGACCAAAGGGGGAAGGTCTGGAAGTGAAAAAATAAACATGATGAGAATTAAACCCACCAAAGTTTTTTCAAAATTATCTAAAAAGCGAAACTCACCAAAATTTGATGAAACTGATTCTTGAATAATTTTTCCTCGGGTCGGCCAGGAATAAAATAAACCAAGAATCGACCAGGTAATCCAGTAGCTATTATAAATCCATTTTGAATCGAGTAAATTAATCAGGTTAAATAATAAAATGAAAAAAAACATTCCCAAAAATAATCGGTAAACGACCCGATCAATTGAGGAATTGACTCGGAAATAAATTTTAAGACGATGATCAATTTCTTTACCCAGCAAAAACCACTGGCTTACAATAAAAAGGATATAGAGAGTCATCATACAGGCCATAAGCAATGGGCTTATGTTTAGACCTTTTTGGGCGTAGACCGGAATTAATAGAAATGAGAAATAGCTAACCACACGAAAAGTGAAGAACTTCCATTTTAATTTAAATATGTTTGAACTATTTACTAAAGTATTTTCCATAATAACCGATTAAATCAGTAACTGAGTTGTGCAGCCCATACTGTACTTCTCTTAAAATTATCTTAGAATCACAAAAGACCGGCCCCATCCGGTCTTTTTTTATTTTACGGGTCAGAATCCCGCAGCACAAGAAATTAATAATACATTATCCTAGAGAAAATCCTGCCTGATACAGAACGGTCCTACCGTATGGTAATCTTGGAAGGTACGGTCCCATTTAAATCAGGAGGATTTTTTGGGTATAGCGTTCGGTTCCATTTCTACAGGATTACCCAAAGATATTGTTAAGCAGATTATGTCTGCTGAGCAAATCCCTGTTCAAAATATGGAAAAGCAAAAAAGTAAAATCTCCGACAAGAAAGGATTAGTTGATCAGCTATTAAAATTAGTTGAAGACATCCGTGGAAACCTTGCAACAAATGCCAATGCTCGTGCGCTTCGTGAATTAAAAGTTGATACCAATAACGATATGGTCTCAGTCACAACGGATAAATCGAGGGCCGTTCCTGGAAGTTACCAATTAGAGGTTACTTCTCTTGCTCAAAAATCTTCTGCGATGTCGACTGGGTTTGAAGATAAAGACGAAAGCAACGTGGGTGTAGGATTTATTCAATACACTTTACCAAACGGTGATACGAAAGATATTTACGTTGATTCTGATAACTCTTCTTTAAGTGGAGTGGCAAAACTTATTAACAAAGATACCAGTCTTGGGGTTACTGCAAACGTTATCAATGACGGCAGTGGATCAGACACTCCATGGCGCCTTATTTTAAGTCTTAACAAAACGGGTGATGATAACGCTGTTAATTTTCCTTATTTTTATTTTGTAGATGGCGACCAAGATTTCCAATTGGAATTTCAACGTGAAGCTCATGATGCCAAAGTAAAGCTAGACGGTTTTGAACTTGAAGCACCGGAGAACAAGTTAAAAGATATGATTCCAGGTGTAACAATCGATTTAAAAAAAGCTAAACCTGGTGAAGAATTTTCTATCAATATCACTGAGGACGTTGAAGCAGTTGGTACCAAAGTAAGTGATCTCGTTACTAAGCTAAATGGCGTTCTAAAATTTATCAAAGATCAAAATGCGATTGATGATAAAACTGATACCTCGAGAACTCTCGGTGGGGACATCATGCTTCAATCTCTTGAGGGGCGTATTCATACTGCAGTTTTTAAAGATGTCATGACTGATACAGGTCTTCATAGAGTCGGTGAATTGGGATTAAGCTTCAGTCGTGCAGGGATTTTAGAATTTGATCAAAAAAAATTCCAGGCATTAATCGGTTCGAACTACAACCTGGTCACTCAAATATTGACTGGTACTTTTTCTGAAGAAGGCGTGAAAACTGAAGGATTTATGGATAATTTAAATGCAACCGTAGGCACAGCACTTCGAATGCCTGATGGACTTATTCAAAGTAGAAAAAAATCACTTCAAAGTAATATTGAACAGATCGATCGCAGGATTAGCCAAAAGCAAAAATACTTGGAAGAAAAAGAAAAAAACTTGAAAGATAAATTTTCAAGATTAGAAGGAACAATGTCAAAAATTAAATCTCAGGGTGCGGGACTTGCTGGCATGGGCGGCGGTAACCCTGTTCAAGAATTGGGATAATATCAGGAGGATCATATGAGTTACGGTTATGGAGCTTACAAAAAAACAGCAGTTAGTACTGCAAGTAAAGAACAGATCTTACTAATGCTTTACCAAGCTGCAATTAAAAATTGCAAAAAAGCCATTGAAGCGATCAATGAAAAAAAGATCGCCGCCAAGGGTGAGTATATTGGAAAATTGCAAGATATTGTCATTGAGCTAAACAATAGTTTAGATTTTGAAGTTGGTGGACAAATTGCGAAAGAATTATCATCCCTTTATGATTACATTCTTTTTTCGAGCACTCAGGCCAATATTAAAATTGATGCCGAACCTCTTGAAGGTTGCTTAAACGTTTTAAATACGCTGTATGAAGGATGGAGTGAGGCCATAAAAGGTTTAAAGGCCGCACCTGCCCCAGCACAAAACGGCGAATTGAAATAAATATAAACGTAATTATATTATAAAGAGGATTTTTATGATTGAAACACTTTTTGAAAATATTCAGAACCACCTTTCTATGCTCGACCTAGCAGTACACAGCAGTGAACAGATCAGAAACTTTGCAAAAAATGACAACCTTGAAGCGGTTGTTAGTGAAACTGAAAATCGCGAACGCATAATAAATATCGTTACACAAATACAACGAAAAGTAGAAGAGCAAATTAATCTTCTAGAAACAGCATCACTATCAAATAACGATATTCTTATTTTAAAAGCTTGGTTTCAGGACTTAAGCATTATGTCTGAACGCATGCTCGTTTGTGACCGTGAAGCAGTTGAGTTTCTAGGTCAACAAAAAGAAAACACTACCAAAGAAATTGCTTTGATTTTTAAAAACAAAGAAATTTTTAAGGGCTATAACCACGAAGGCAAAAAGTAATAACAAGCTTTATATTCCCATCTGATTGTTCATTGACAAAAATCTGGGAACGTGAGGAAATAGTAAGGTCGCGCTAAAGATTAGCCCGAGTCTAGTTATAACCTTTTTGAACCTTAAGGATGAGGAACAGGGGTGCTTATGAGTTTACCAAAAATAACTTCGTATGAAGTAAAGACATCAAGAACAGAACAAAAGGTCCCTGTCGTAAATGGGGTTCATCTTCATTCGATATACAATCCATTCAAGGAAGCAGAAGCTTTGGTAGAGGCTCAACTTGAAAACCTTAAAAATAAAAACGAAGTGCTTATTTTGGGGCTGGGTTTTGCATATCATGTAAATGCCGTTACAGAAAAACTTGCACAGTTATGTGGTAACAATTTTAAAGTTATAGTCATAGAGCCTAATATTCAAGTTTACGAAGACTGTCTTGCATTTGATTTACTTAATAAAACAAATGTTTTGATTTATTCAGGCTTTAACTCTACAGAGCTTTATGGTGACCTGGATCTTATTCACTTCTTGCTAAGAAAACCCGCAATGATAGCTCATCCTCCCTCATTTAACTTGTACCAAAACTATTTCAAAAACATTTTAACTTTTGAGGCTCCAAGAAGTGTGAGTTCAATAATTAACTTTGTAGAAACACCTGAAATAAAAACATATCTCGGTGCACTTGATCCCCTTTCTACTCTTGAAGATATTCTTTACAAAGAAATACCTGCAAAGAATCAATTTGAACAAACTGATTTTTTAGCAATGGCACTTGTAGAAATGACCAAAAAAAGCCATGAAGCTAAACTAGGACTTGAGGATAATTAACATGAAGAACATTTTAATCATCAACCTTCGAAGAATTGGTGATGTCTATACAACTGGCCATCTAATCAATTCTCTTTCGAAAACTGAAGGCAACGCGGTTTCTTTACTGGTATATAAAGAAAGCGCAAAGGCAGCAAGTTATTTAAAAAATGTCACCAAACTCCACCAGATAGATCGCAAGGAAATCATTACTCTTAAAACTAACAAACTCTTTTCTGATGGTTTTGCACTTGAGCAGTTGTTTACTCAACTTCAAGAAATTAAAAAACAAAAATGGGACGAAATAATTAATTACTCCAATGATTTAGTTGGTGCCTACCTTTGTTCATATCTCCGCGGTTCAACAGAAAAAGTTATCGGTGTTCATTTTAATGAACAAAGAAATATTGTTACAAACAATGACTGGGAACTTCTATTTAACGACGTACTACCCGTTGTGAAATATTCACCTATTCACTTTATTGATTGTTATCACAAAATGATTGGAATCTCGCAAAGCTTTGAGGGAGAAAAATTAATTACTAATCCAAGCCACAACTCTACCGCGCTTAATAGTGTAAGCACGATTCGAAAAAACCAAAGTGTTGCTGAAGCCTCTGCCAAAATTGTGGCGATACAGCTTAAAACGTCTGATGAAGTCAAAGATATACCTGAAGAAATGCTGGTCGAGCTAATTTCTCTACTAAAAAACACTTCAGAACTTGTCCCGGTTTTACTAATTGCTCCTACCGATGAAGAAAGAAAAATAGCTCTCGACATCAATTCTAAATTTGAAAATGACTTAGTTATTATCGAAGCTGATCTTCAAGCCTTAGCCTCTGTATTGATGAATGTAGATTTGTTAATTACTCCAGATACTGCTGTAAAACATATTGCAAACCTCACCAACACCTCCGTACTTGAAATTTCATTAGGATATTCTCCATTTTTAAAACAAGGAAGTTACTCGGCTGATAGTCTTGTTTTAACTGACATAATTATAGAAAGAAATTTTGTTAAAAGTAATCTTGCAACATTGACTCATACAAACATTAGCGCCCAAGACATTATGGCCTCTGTTTTATATTTTTTCTCAAAAACAAAATCTATTAGACCAAGACTTTCAAACAATGTGACTTTATATACTTGCTCATTTGATCAGTTGGGTGCTCGATATTCTGTGGTTGCTGGCTCGATTAATGCTCAGGCTGAAATTCACAGATTAATGTCCCGCCAATTAATTAATTCAATTTATGATCACGGTGAATCTGCAGAAATATATACTGACGTTATAGACTTTGGTTCAACCTCAGTGACTTCGTGGTGTAAAAAAGAAAAATCTAATCTTACCGATGTAATGAAAGATCTTTTAGGTACACTTAGATCTCTACTTCAGTGCCAAGAACATAGAAAAAGTTCAAAAGATTTCGTAATAAATCTTGGTAAACTTATTTCACATTCTGAAAATAATTCCATAATGCAAATCCCGGTTACAATGTTTAAAACAAAAATTGAATCTATAAATGCAAAAACATTTGAAGAAAATGCTAAAGAAGTTGAAGTTTTGCTGTATGAATTAAAATCAGACATACAAAAAGTTCTTCAATGTATTAGGCATTTAGAAGACCAAGTTGTTGTTCAACGTAAAGACGATTTCATGAATCGTATTCCAGAACAAACAAATAATTAAAAATCTCTCAAACCTAGGATTGGTTTATGGATATTCTCAAAGATGATATTAATCGCGAGCTTTCTCGAATTAAAGAAAAACTTACCAAGGCGAATTCTTTAACTGAGGAAGATCTAAAAATTATTCTTTTGAGTATGCTCAGTGAGGAGGATCTTCATGAAAGCAAACAATAATCCAACGCTTGAATCTGCTCCTCCAATTGTTACATTGGCAATTATTCAACTTACGCGCTTTGGAGACTTAATTCAAACCTCACAAGCGGTGGAAGAATTAAGAAAAAATCACCCTGAATACAGAGTTATTCTTATAGCTCGATCACAATTTGCAAAACCGCTAGATTTTGTTTTAAAAAATACTTTTGATAAAATTTATTACCTTGATACGGCTAAAATATTCAATCAATCTGAAATCAGTGGCCTTAGAAGTAGCCTAGAAGGTTTAAATCAATTCCTTGGTGATATCGCCACTGAATCAATAGAAATTTTAATAAATTTATCGTTTTCAAAATCATCTTCTTATTTATCATCTGTTATAAAATCCTCGCACAAGATAGGTTCTTTTTTCGATTATGATAACAAAATGCAAATAAATGATAAATGGTCTCAGCTTTTATACGCTACCGTAATGCGAGGCCCACTCAATCCCTTTGCCCTGGTTGATCTCTTCAAAAATATTATCGGTATCAAATCTACTGATCAAAAATCGCTGCCAATTAATTTAGCTACGCGCTCAAACACAATAGTAGTCCATCCGTTCGCCTCACAAGAAAGAAAAGCCTGGAAAGCCGAAAAATGGGTTGAAGTTGTTTATAGAACTTTAAAAGACAACGATTCTTGCTCAATCTTAATTGTTGGTGCAAAGAATGAAGTTTTAAAATCACAACTAATTACAGAAAATCCTTTGCTCAAAACTTTTGGCCATAGAATACAAAATTTGACTGGTAAAACAACATTGGCTGAACTTTCGACTGAGTTAAAAAAGGCAAAACTTTTTGTTGGCCATGACTCAATGGTCGGCCATCTTGCGGCATTAAATAAAACCCCCACGTTAACTGTTTCTCTTGGCAGTGTGCGCCCTCAAGAGACTACTCCCTATCATGAAAATGCCTATAACTTAGCACCAAGAACAAAATGCTTTCCTTGCTTTCCAACGGATGCTTGTAGCTTTAATCAATGTCATCACGATATTCCTTATCAAGTCGTGAGCAGTATAATTAAACAACTTCTAGAAAAAGGACAAATTACTTCTGAATGGATTACTGGATCTATTTCTAGTTTTCATATTAGCTCTGTGAATCTTTATCGTTCACACTTTTCTAAGGGGCACATGGTCCTTGATAGTTTAATCGAAAGTCATATTGATAGCCCTGATATTTTCCGATCATTATATAAAATTGCGTGGTCTTTTGTTATAAGTGATACCGAAGAAAATCTTCCTTTTCCAAAACTTACCGCTCACACCCACCGCGAATTACTAGATGCTCTAACAGGCCTTCAACATTTATATGAACTTGCTGAATTTGGAAAAAAATATTCACAATATATCTTAGAAGAAATTGCATCACAAACGCCAAGTATTCTAAAAATAAAAGATTATTCAAAGAAAATAGATGAAATAGATCATTTGCAAAGTTTAGTTCTCAAAACATCTCCTAACCTAGCACCTGTCATTGATTACTTTGCGATAAGAAAAGCCAACTTATTTGGGGACTCTGTTGTAAAATTAACTGAAAGCTCTTATTACACATTTCACGAGTGCTCTAGTATTTGTAGTGTATTATTCGAACTTGTTGAAAATACAATTTCTGAGCATAAAAATACAACGGGAAAATTAAATTCTAGAAACGATGCGAACAGGTAGGGAATTATGACTTTTTTAAATAATACTAAAAATAGTACTCTTGAAATAGCTTTTGAATCAATTGATTCATGCTTTGGATATATCGATTATATTTCCTCTAGAATTGAAAAACTAATCGGTTTTTACAATGCAGGTGAACTTGATTCCGCCAATCTTACTTTTATAGAAGTTATTGATCTAATGGATCTTTATATTCAGTTAATTTCCAAAGTTTATCGAGTTATTAGAGTTGATCTCCAGGGACAATCTTTTAAGGATGAGAGCATTCAAAAGCTAGAAATTCATCTTTTGTCAGTTCTTAAGGCCTTGCTGTCGGCTAAAGAAAAAGAAGATGTAATCATGCTTTGTGACTTGCTAGAATATGAGCTACTCGATAATCTTACTCAGTGGAAGATCAAAGTCCTGCCAGAATTAAAGAAGTTAAAAAGCTTTTAAGCCTTAGTGCTGAAAATCTTCTCTCCTTACCCTTAAAGGCTAAACCA
>JAURXW010000334.1 GCA_030654205.1 Bacteriovorax sp. | reverse complement strand
CCAAGCTTTCTATCAGTTTCATAAAATAAATATTCTCCTCTTTTATATAGATCTGCTTCACATTCAATAAAGCTTTTCAAAAAATTAAGATCCATTTCTTTTACAAATTTTGTAATACTCTTTAATTCATTTTCAATTTCAATAAAGTCTAAATTGTAAAACCACAAACAAAGACCGGTTGCATACATAAGTATTGTTGTAGCCTGCATCCTTGTACTTCCAGTCAAGGCCATCGGCCCCACTGTTAAATTAATTTTTTTAATTTCACTATTTTCAATCACGCGCTTTGAGCGCTCGGCCGTTTGAATTAAAATTTCATCTGGATTGCAGTACAAAAAATATGGGGATCTGCTACTTAATTTAATGGCGGCTTCAGTAGCGCCAATGACAAATGGAGTTTCTCCACCCTCGGTACAAGATATTAAAAGGTCTCCTTCTCTAAAGCCTAGCTCTACAAGTTGTCTTTCTCCATATTCAGGATAATCTTCAAATTTTTCAACGGAGTGAATGAGAGCGACATCCCCTCCGGCCATGAAACTAATTATTTTTTCTTTTAATAAATTATTTTTAGCATGCTGATCTCGCCAAATTGTTTCTAGGGCCAGCGACAATCTTCCAGTTGCCCCACATCCACATAAAAAAATTCGACCACCACCATCAATTGTGATTTTTATATCTTTTTGAAGCTGTTTCAGTTCGTTTAAAGATTTGGCGAGTCTATCGAATACTTCAATATCAATTTCTTTAATTGTTGAAATGGCACGATTTAAATTATCTTTAGCATCAACAGATAGCTTCATCGTTTTGGGATGTGGAGACTCGGTTGGAAGACTTCCTAAGCGGAAATGGCCAGCTACTGCCAAAAATTCTAGGGCCAATCCATTGGCCGTCATAATTTGATTCATTTACTCACCCATGAGTTTTTAAATTTTTAAATCTTTTTTTATCTTTACTAGTATTTCATCAAGATCAAATGGTTTCAAGACAAGGCCATGGCCTCCGAGAGATTTTATTTGTCCTTCGCTCTGTTCAGTTGAACCAGTGGCGAGATAAAAAATAGGAATTGTTTGATAAGTAGATTTAAGTTTTTTTAAGAATTGAATTCCCGACATCTCACCCATATTAGAATCTGAAATTATCACCCTGATATCTAAATTTCTTCTATAGGCCTCTAGGGCCTCAGAACCGGAAGCTGCCGTAGTGACCTTGAAGCCATCCATTTCAAAGAACTCTCGATACATGTCCAAAAGTTCAATTTCGTCCTCAACAATAAGTATTGGTATTAAGTTATTCTTCAATAATTTCTCCTAGATTCAAAGCTAACTTGATCTTAAGCTGCTTTAAGCTAGGGGCATAATTTAATTTTGGACTATTTAGAAATTAAGGACTTAAAAAAAAAAGGAGGGTCGAACCCTCCTTACTATGACACATAAATCTGGCTTATGTATTAACTAACTTGCTGAAATTACTACTCTATTATCTCTAAAACTGAACGTTTTTTAAGCTTTGTAGATGCAGCATTAAGAATAGTTCTCAGAGAACGGGCCGTGCGACCTTGTTTACCAATAATTTTCCCTAAATCAGTCTTATCGACTTTTAGTTCAATCACAGTAGTTTGTTCACCTACGATCTCATTGACTGAAACTGCTTCTGGCATATCAACCAACGCTTTACTTACGTAAGCAATTAGGTCTTTTAGTTCACTCATCGAAAACCTCCCAAAAAACTAAAAACGAGTATTAGTTAAGAGCGATTTTTTGGTTTTTTAAAAGTGTTCTAACAGTATCAGAAATAGTTGCACCTTTTGACATTAGGATCTTAAGACGATCAACTTTTACGTTTTTAAGCGCTGTTGCATCTTTAGGATTGTATTGACCCAATTTTTCAAGGAATCCACCGTCTCTTGATTTACGAGAATCAGTTACAACGATTGTATAAACAGGATCATTTTTTCTTCCACCGCGTGAGAGTCTAACAGTTAACATCTAAATCTCCTAAAATGTATCACTTATGATTTAACAAAAACTTAAAATAAAAAACAGATTAAAGTAAATAAAACAAACGGCTTAAATAGTCAATGTAAAAGTTACGCTGATTTGGCCACATCGGCTCTCGCCTCTCGCGTGCATGCAATTCATCCTGGATCTAAAAATAACCTTTGCCCCATGGGCCTTTGCTATCTTTTTTCTTTTGCTTACCACCGGGCAATTGCGGCATCGCACCAGCTTCTTGCCGAAATCCTTTTTGCGGACCCATTCCAGGAAAGCTTGGCATGCCTCCTCCTTTCATCATCGATGAAAGACCTCCCATCATTTGCTCCATTTGCTTAAACTTGCCCAGAAAGTCGTTTACGGCCTCGGTAGTGCTACCTGAACCGCTAGCGATGCGCTTTAAACGAGATTCTTTAATGACTTTATAATTTTGACGTTCTTCTTTGGTCATTGATGAAATGATAACTTTCATTTTTTTCATTTCATTTTCGGCCGGGCTTAAGTCTCCTAATTGGCGAAGCATGCCTCCCATTCCTGGAATCATTTTTAAAATGGAAGTCATCGAGCCCATAGAGCTCATCATTTCCATTTGTTTTAAAAAATCATCAACTGTAAATTTCCCTTTTTGGAAATTATTCATCATTGATTCAGCATCACTTTCGTTAATATTTTCCTGGGCCTTTTCAACGAGAGAAAGAACATCTCCCATATCGAGAATTCTTTTGGCCAAACGATCTGGATGAAAGAGTTCTAAATCTTTCATTTTTTCGCCCATTGAAACGTAGCGAATGGGCACACCTGTTACGTGGCGAATTGAAAGGGCCGCTCCACCTTTGGCATCTGAATCCATTTTAGAGAGAACAATTCCAGTTACGCCTATGGCCTCATGAAAAGTTTTAGAAACATTAACTGCTTCTTGCCCTGTCATGGCATCGGCCACCATTAAAACTTCTGGCTTAAATGAATCGAGGGCCTGTTTAACTTCTTTGAGTTGTCCCATTAATTCTTCATCAACGTGCAAACGACCTGCGGTATCGATTATCACAATATTTTTATGGAGTTTTTGAGCGTATTCAATGGCCTTTAAAACAATGTCTTTGGGGTGAAGACTTAAATCGGAATCATAACATTCAACATCGATTTGTTTGGCGAGAGTTTGAAGTTGAGCTTTAGCTGCCGGGCGAAAAGTGTCCGCCGGTACTAAAAGAACATCTTTTTTCTTTTTAGATTTTAAATGCAGAGCTAGTTTTCCAGAAAAAGTTGTTTTCCCTTGTCCGTTTAAACCAACAATTAAAATAGGAACAATTCCGGGGCGCTCTAAATTGATTTCTTCATTGGCGTCTCCCATAATTTTGGCGAGCTCATCGTGCATAATTTTAACAAATTGTTCACCAGGATTAACGCCCTTGATGACTTTTTCACCAATGGCCTTTTCTTTTACGGCCGCTACAAATTCTTTAACAACTTTAAAATTTACATCTGCTTCTAATAAAGCGGTGCGAACTTCTTTAAGTGTCTCTTCAATATTTTCTTCAGAAATTTTTGATTTTCCTTGGACATATTTAAAAGCATTTGAAAATTTTTCACTTAGAATATCAAACATAGAATTTCCCTTTTATGACTTCGCGCAACTCAATAAAATTAAGAGCGGTGTAATCAGTAATATCATGGTATTTATTTACCTGATCTGCATTGTTCCAGCAAGCAAGAACCACTTCTATCCCGTAGGCCTTCGCCCCTTCTAGATCTGTGTAACTATCGCCGATATGCAGAATTTTATTTTTTTGAAGTCCAGGAGTGAGTCTTTCAAGTCCCATTGGATTTGGTTTAGGAAGGCCGTCGTCATAGCAATAAATATCCGAAAAAAATTGTTGAATATCAAACTTCCCTAGACTTTCAAGAGTTGAGCGCCGAGGTCTACTGGTCCAGACATATAATTCAAAACCCTTCGACTTCAATTCAATAAGAAGTTCGCGAATTCCATCAAATAAAAAAGCAGGGAAGTGCTCTGTATTTACGAGTGTGCCATCATGGTCAAAAATAATATGACCAGCTGGAATTTTGTGTTCAGTTGTATTTTCTTTTGGGCCCATGCATTCACTCGTTGACTGAAAGTTTAAGAACCTGCTACACAGAGAGTCGATAATGACGACAAAACATAATGCCCCATTCAGTTCAGAACTTCAAAGTAAAATCGATTTACTTAAGGCCCGAAGACGTCCAGTGCAAATGGGCTCGATTCATTTTGATTCACCATTACTCTTGGCCCCAATGTCGAGCATTGGAACTGCGCCGTTTCGCTTATTGATGGAAGACCTAGGTGCTGGCGGAACGGTCAGCGAGCTTATTTCTTGCCACGGAATCAATTATAAAAATATTAGAACCGTCGATATGTTAAAAGTAGATCCACGTGAAAAAAACATGGGCCTTCAACTTTTTGGTGAAAATGCAAAAGCTATGTCCGAAGCTGCCAAAGTTGCCGAGAGCTTTGGACCGAAATTTATCGATATAAATATGGGTTGCCCGGTAAAAAAAGTTGTTGGAACAGGAGCTGGCTCATCACTTTTAAAAGACACTTCAACGCTTGGAAATTTTTTTGGCGAAATTAAAAAAGCAATCCGAATACCACTGACCATAAAAATTAGAATTGGCTGGGATCAAGACTCCATCAATGCGATGGAAGTCATTCATATCGCAAAAGAAGAAGGTGTTGAATTTGTCGCAGTCCACGGACGAACCAGATCACAACAATACACAGGACACGCCAATTGGGAATTGCTTGAGCATCTCGGCGCCAAAGCACCGCTAGATATTATCGGTAATGGCGATCTTCATACCGCAAGCTTTGTTCGCGAAAAAATGAAGACCACAAAATGCCAGGCATTAATGCTAGGGCGAGGACCACTTAGAAATCCTTTTTTATTTCTCGAAGCTTATTTGCATGAAAATGAAGAAATCTTTTTTACTCCAGAAGATCACTTTGAAGTTATGCAAAAATTAGTTGATTACTCCAGAGACTATGCTCATAGCGATCATATTTTGCTTATTTCGGTGAGAAAACATTTAATCTGGATGGCCGCGGGATATAATAACGTTGGGGCCTTTCGCGACTTAGTTTTTAAAACTCCGGATTTAAATGAGACAATGAAAATTGCCGAAGATTTTTTTTCAACTCAAAAAGATAAGAGAAAACGATTGCAGGATCATGATGCTTTTATGACTTCGGGGCATGGGTAGGAACCAATTTCAAAACCGCTGAAAAGCTTCCATCACTGGAATAAACTATTGAACGACTGTCGATCATCTATCTGATGAAATATCGCAAGTTACATTTGCCAAAAAACTTAGAATTTCGCAGGCACACCTTTCCCAAATTGAAAAAGGTGCTAAATCTGTTAGTCCAAAGAGAGCTAAAAAGTTCGCTAAGATCTTAGGTTATTCAGAAGTCACATTTGTTGAACTTGCTCTTCAAGATCAATTAAAAAAAGCTGGCATTAAAATGACAATTCATTTTGAAGAGGCTTAAAAAAAAAGCCTCTAACTTTCATCAGAGGCCATCATTCAATTGTTTGGTCAACGAAACTAACTTTGAAATTAATGTAAGTGGTTACAAACTAGAGATTGCTTTTAATATAATCGAGCAAATTGGCATTCGGATTTTCATTACAAAAATTCAATACATCAGGATTTTGATTCGAGAGCTGAGCCATTTTAAGAGCTAATTTACGATAAACTGAATCGGATAAGTGAATACTATCCCTAACTGCAGCAATATAACCAAAAGCAAATTCTGCATTTTTAGTAGTCTTCAATTCCAATGGGAAGCAGACTTGTTCACTGATGGGTTTTCCAAACTCCTCAAAGACCTTATCGAAACTGCAGTTATTATTGGCATATGTTTTATAGAGATTGGAAATTTTGTCACAGTCGACACCACCTTGACCAATAAGACTCTTTCCATCACTTGCAATCGCTCTGTCTGAATAAGATGTAGTCTTACCACTTGCTACCGCTTGCATCGCTTGTGGCTTTGAAAAACTGGAACACCCATAAAAGGAAAAAACGCCTAGTAAGGCGACAGCACTAAATTTGTACATACTTTACTCCAATTTTTATCACAACTTCAAAGATGGACTTAAACAGTATCGGATAAATATTCATAAACTTAATAAATGAAATTAAGGCCATGTAAGGGATTTTTTAGCTTTAGCAAACAAGCCATGACCTAAAGCCAGTTTTTAGCTTGACCTACGGTTTTTCAGAATCAAATGATTAAGAGTGCCTAGAGACAAACGCGACTATACGTTTTTTCATACACTTACAATCAAAGAAAATGCTTTATATGTTTTTTAAAAAGACATATAATAACATCAGAAGGTTTGTATGCTTAATGAAACAAAAATTAAAAATGCTCTCAATCGTCTGAGCGAATTGCTCGGAGAGACTAATGAATCAAGAACACTTCTCCTTGTCGGGGGGGCCGCTCTTCAATTATTAGGTTATACCCACAAGACGGTCACTACAGACATTGATAATTTACTACCAATGGATGATCTTTTAAAAAATTTAGTTCTTAAAATTGCCAAAGAAATGGATCTTAATGAAAATTGGCTTAATTCAAACTCTAGTTCCTTCGCACGAAAAAATATTGATTACTTTCTCAATGCTCAGACTGTTATAAGTTCCAATTCACTTACAGTTCAAATCGTTTCAATAAATATTTTTATCGAACTAAAGGTTCGAGCACATCTTGATAGAGGATTTGATCTTGAAGATATTCTTGCACTTCATCCAACCAAAGAACAATTAAACAGCTTGAGGGACACACTTCTAAAAGAAGGTAACCATCTCCCGCATGTTATAGAAGAAGATTTTCGAGAAATATTTAAAGGCCTAGGTTATGAAAACTGAATTCAGCAAAGTCCAATATGCATTTCTCACTTCTTTAGGACTTACCTTTGACAGTAAGCCTGTTTATACGACCCAGCCAGAAAGAGGCTTAATTGAACTTTTAAATAAAGATGAATTCATTGGGAATTATATGTATGGAATGTTAAAATTATTTTTCCAACAAAATCATGAACTCATTCGCGTTGATGTATTAATAAAAGATGGGCAGCTACTAAAAGAAATTGGCCGTGCCACACTTTCAGCTCTGTGTGCTTATTGTGCGAAAGAATTAAAAGATAAAAGATTTGGTAAAATTTCAAAATATTCGCTCAAAATCCCGCTTTACTTAAACTCAAAAGAGTATGTAGAGTCTGTTGGTTCAGAACAGTATCTTTTTGCAAGAGGAATTATTGTTAGAGATATTAAAGCTCAAGACATCAAGAAAATTCGTTCTATAGAATGGCTTTACCAGAATAATATTTGGTTTAAAAATAGATTGATTTTTGGGTTGGGTGTCCGGGCCGATGCTTTTTCTGCATTAGAAATTAAAAAAATTAAAACCTATTATGAATTAAGCAAAATACTAAATTCATCTCTGTCCTCTGCTCGAAAAAATTATCAGGATTTTTATAAAATTAAAAAGATTGCGCCGAATCTTTTTTCTTTAATTTAATAAGTATTTAAATGAACTCCAATTACTCTACAAGAGAGATTTTGATAAAATAAGAGAGGAAATGATGACATTGATTCAGAGTGTGTATAAGACAGTGAAGGAAACTGATCCGGAAAAAATCTATTGTATTAATATGGATTTCTTTTCGATATAAATAACAATACCCGACTAATTACCTATTGCCTCGCGGCAGCATATTCACTAAATATCACAATATTATTAATAGTTTAACTTAAAGTTCTAAGGCTTTCTTTGTTGTCCATTATGTTCAATTGTTAGGTTCTTTTAAGGGTTTTAGACCTTAAATTGTAAAGATTTTAGCCGTGTTGCAAGTGCGTACGCATTCGAGTACTCTAGTACTAACAGAGGAGTTCCTATGAATAATACAAACTCAAGAACATTTAGAACTAAGCTTAGTGAGTTTTTTGATATTGCGGCCAAAAAACCTGTGGCCATTGCACGAGGGAGTGATCGCTTTGTGTTGATGAACGAAAATGAATACCTAAATTTAAAAGATGAAGTACTTTCACTTCAAAGAAATCTTATCTCAATGCTTGAAGTTCGCAGTGGCAAATCTGAAACGTCTGCTAATTCAGAAGAATTCTCAGAGATATTTGATAACATTTCTGCTAAAATAAAAAAGAAGCACAAAGTGAAAAAAGCAGCAGGTGAATGATCAAACTGACAAGGTCCGAGCAATTTCTTAAAAACCTAGAGGAAACTCTAGAGTGGCTCTATTTTAGAGCGGCAGAAGAGGCAAGAGATCCCGATCAACTTGAAAAAGACTTCAAGAAAGATTTTCTAAAAGCTATCTCACATATTCAGACCAATCCTTTTATCTATTCGTCTTATGGCCTTAACAATCCCACTAGAAGAGCTGTTTTCTTTCATGGGAACTATATTATCGATTATCAATTGATTCCTACTCAATCAAATTCTTAAGAAGATGTTGAAGAAGTTATTTTTACTTCTTTAGTGCCGGCCCTTTCTGAGCGTTTTCATGGAGCTTATGAAAGTTTAGAGGTCTATGAGTTGGATGATGACAAAGAGTAATGGTACCATCACTTCTTAAGTGTAACATTCAGGTTGCTTTAGGTTCTAGCGTCACCTGAAAGTAACATTACCGAAGTTTAGATCGAGTCGCTATGTTAATGATCAACAAAATTAAGAGATTCAAAATATTGGACAGTTATAAAATATTAAGCTTCGTAACATCGCTTTTCCGGTAAATTAAATCAGGTTACAATATTTCAAAAATCTTTATTAAGGATAATGCTATGACCCTATTTTTAACCAAACCAGATATTAAATATAAAGCTTCTTTTTTCGCGGGCCTCGCAGAAATGACAAAATCATCAGAACGCTTTTCATGGAATTATTTAGTTCCTGAAGATGTAATTGAAAATGATTTCACAGCATATGTTCAACATTTATTAAAATTAGAAACTCATCCACCTGTTGGATTTGTGCCTGACACTGTTTACTGGGCAATTTTAAAAGATGAAATAATTGGCCGAATTTCTCTACGCCATGAACTTAATGATTTTCTAAAGCAAGCAGGTGGGAATATTGGATACATAGTCCGACCTTCTCAACGATCTAAGGGCTCTGCTTCAGAAATGCTTCGACAACTCCTTCTAACTGATCGAGCATTTTCAATAGGTAAGCTACTTTTAACTTGTGATGAAGGTAATATTGGTTCGGAAAAAACTATCTTAAAAAATGGTGGTTTATTTGAAAAAACTCTTTTAATTGAAAGTGATAAAACATTCAAAAAGCATTTTTGGATTAATTTAAATCGGAACCACTGATGTTTACAATACTCTTCGAAAAAAATCCTGGCCTTCAATCCTAGGACTTTACGATGAAAAAATTAATATTCATAAAACTTGTCTATAGGGTCCCAATTAAAACAACCCTTCAACTGACAAGTACCTCTCCCCAGTGTCGTAAGCAAATGTAAGCACTCTACTATTTTCAGGCATCGCCTCTATACATTTCGAAACCGCTGCTAGACTTGCACCGCTGGAAATGCCCACATGAATTCCTTCGATCTTGGCGATATCTTTTGTAAATTTCCATGCCTCTTCTTTTGAAACTTGGATAATACTATCTAGTAATTTAACATTTAAAATTTTAGGGACAAATCCCGCTCCTATTCCCTGAATTGTATGCGGACCAGGTGCCCCTCCAGATAGAACCGGTGAATCACTCGGTTCAACGGCAAATACTTTTAACTTGGGATATTTTTTTTTAACGACTTCGCCTACTCCCGTAATATGTCCACCTGTACCAACACCTGTGATGAGATAATCTAGCCCTGCTGGAAAATCAGCGAGTACTTCTTGAGCGGTTGTTTGGCGATGTATTTCTGTATTGGCTTCATTTTCAAACTGCATAGGCATCCATGAGCCTTCGTTTTCAGCAATCAGTTCACGCGCTCTTTCAATGGCCCCTTTCATTCCTTTTTCTTTGGGAGTAAGGACTAACTCAGCTCCGTAGAGGGCCATGAGTTTTCTGCGCTCAATACTCATACTCTCCGGCATCGTTAGGATTAATCGATAACCTTTAGAAGCTGCAGCAAGGGCCAACCCCACTCCTGTATTGCCAGAAGTCGGTTCGATGATAATATTACCTTTTTTTAACAATCCATTTTTCTCTGCATCGTTAATCATAGCAATTCCTATTCGATCTTTAATTGATCCACCTGGATTGGTTTTTTCAAGTTTAATCCAAACTTCGATTCCTTTTTTATTGGCCTCTGGAAAAAGTCGGTTTATTTTTACAACCGGAGTTGATCCAATGGTCTCAAGTATATTTTCATATTTCATAATTTAATTCCTCGTCTGTTATATTAGATGTATTTCTATTAAGTCTCACTTCGCTTTTGTGATAAACCATGGAGTTTGGAGGAATAGATTTTGTGATCCAAACATTTCCACCAATAATACTTCCATTGCCAATGACTGTTTCTCCACCCAAGATTGTGGCGTGAGAATAAATCACACAATTATCTTCAATTGTCGGATGTCTCTTTTTTTTGGCCAATGACTTATCAACACTCAAGGCCCCAAGAGTCACCCCTTGATAAATTTTTACATTTTGCCCAATGATCGCGGTCTCTCCAATCACAACTCCTGTTCCGTGGTCAATGAAAAAAGATTTTCCAATTTTTGCTCCAGGATGAATATCAATACCAGTTCTTCCATGAGTAACTTCACTGAGAGCTCGAGGCAAAATGGGAATTTGGGATTCATAAAAAAAATTGGCAATTCGATGTCCGGCAATCGCCTCTAATCCCGGATAAGTGAGAACAACTTCTTTCAAACTTGTTGCGGCCGGATCTCCCTGACAGATAGCTTCAGCATCAGAATAAACTAGTTGGGCAATTGAACATAAGGCTTCTTTGAATGATTCAACAATAAGTTTAATTCTCTCGTCTTCTAATGCCAAAGTTTTAAAAATATTTTCAAGTTTTAGAGAATTTTCAGTCTGATAATTTTGTAAATCTTTTTCAAATTGAAAAATTTTTTTAACATTTCCCGGATAGATAATATCGAGACAATGATCCAAAAAAGAAACGACTTCTTTTTTAATGATAGTCGCATTTCCTTTTAGCTCAGGGTGTTTAGACGTTTTGAAATCAAACAAAGATTTCATAATTTACTTCCTCGATTATTTGAATAACGGCTTACAGGATTTAAATGTTCACATTTTCTGCACTTAATGCCAATAAATTTGGGCAGACGTAGCATTTCCTAACATCTTATTTTGATTGATCGACCAACCCTGCAACCTACCTTGCTGCGTTTCTTTAGTAAAACACTCAATCTTCCGATAAAATAGCTGAAATCTCTTTGAGAGGAATTCTTGCGATGAAATCTATGAACATATTTTTTATATTATTATTTGCTTCTTTTGCTTTAAATAATTTAGCAATCGCAGAAGAAGAAGACTCGCCTGTGGCAAAAACGGCCCATAGTTATGACCGAGAAAAATTTTGTGAAACAGGTGCAAAAAAACAAATTGAAGAATTAAACCAATTAACCGCTGATGACGTTGATAAAATTAAAGATCTTAAGAAAAAAATAAATGAAAATGAAGCGCGCAAAAAGATAATCACTGATATGCAAATATTACGAGATGACTATCTTTCGGCCCTAGATGCTATTACCTCAGAAGCTGCCAAGACTCGAGAAACGAGCAGAGTGCAAAGTAATTCAATTGACCAATTTAAAAAACTGCTCAATAAAACACTAACTCTCAATGCCATCACGCTTATGCTCCAAGAAAATAAAGACAATAAAAAAGGCCCAATGACCATCAAGGAGCTTTGTGCCACCAAAAATGCAGAACTTCTTTTTTGTAAACGCTATGGTGAAGTTGGTAATATAAAAGGGGCCTTCAATGGAGGTGAATCGGCCAATATTAACAAAACACTTTCCAATTTTTCTGAAGCCATGGAGCATATTTCTGACAAGGATAAAACAGCACAGGATGTAAAAAAAATTATCGATTCAATTCCTGAAAATTTAAAAGCTGAAGGAACCCTTGAACTACTCTCCAGCAAATCCCCATTATTTCTAAAATTAATATCCAACGCCCAGACGAGAGATGAAGTTACAAAATGTCTCGAAAAAAGTGATACTTTATGTGAAAAACTACTCACTAAATCCGATATCATTAAAAACATCAACGAAGAAGTACAAAAAGAAATAGTTAAAGTTGGTGATAATTTTTCAAAGAATCAAGGCGTATTAAAAGAGCAAATTGATATCAATATATCTAAAGATCTTGAAAGACTGACCCATAGTTTTAACTACCCACTCGAAGTAAAAGAACAAAAAGATGTTGTCTTTTTTAATGATAAATTATCAAAACTAAAAGCAGGTTTTGTGACAGCAGGTGCCGAGGCTTCCGGCATGAAAGAAATCACTGAGAGCTGTGATCTAAAAGAAAAAGCTGAAGATCAAAAAAATTTAAAATCTAAAATGGCCAACTGTCGTTTAAAAATTAATGCGCTTTTTGAAAAATCAAATCTTTCAAAAGACCAATTAGATAAAAATACTGAAGCCTTAAAAATTGAGATGGCCAAACTAATCGATAATAATACTCGTCTTTTTAAGATTGAAAAAATTAAACAATTTGTTATTCAGCGCTATATTAGAGGATGTTCTGAGGCCAAGACTAAAGAAGCAACTCTAATATCAAATGTCCAACAACTTAAATGTGAAAACCTCTCTCAAGGCCCGAGTGCGGGAACAGAGCAGGTTGGTTCCTTCTCGCTAATGCTTGATAAAGTTTTAGACCGCTT
>JAURXW010000327.1 GCA_030654205.1 Bacteriovorax sp. | reverse complement strand
CCTTATTTGGACACGTCCAAAATTAATTCGGGATCAAATTCTTAGCTCAGCAGCAAGACAATTTCTCGAAGGTGACGTTCAGCACTGGTGGCATATGCCAACAGGAAGAGGAGTTCGTACACATTTTTCAGATGATCTTTTATGGTTACCCTTTGTAGTAAACTACTACTTAAATATTTCAGAAGATTATTCAATTTTAGAAGAAAAGATTTCATTTTTAAATGGACCTTTACTCAAGCTTGAACAGGAAGATTCATATTTTACTCCAGAGACAACAGAAGAATCAGCGACGCTTTATGAACATTGTGCGCGAGCATTAGATCATAGTTTGAAGCTAGGAGAACACAATCTTCCACTAATGGGAGGTGGAGATTGGAATGATGGAATGAATAAAGTTGGGCATGAAGGCAAAGGAGAGAGTGTTTGGTTGGCATGGTTTTTAATTTTTAATTTGAAAAATTTTTCAAAAATAGCAGAATCGAGAGGAGAAAAACCTAGGGGTGAAATTTGGAAATCGCATATAGTAAAAATCAAGAAAGGAATTGATGAAAATGCTTGGGATGGGCAATGGTACCGGAGGGCCTTTTACGATGATGGAACACCTATGGGATCTGCCGAGAACAGTGAATGCCGAATAGATTCTTTGGCCCAAACTTGGTCTATTATTTCAGGAGCGGGAGATTTCAACAAATCTCTTCAAGCAATGGAGTCTGTAGAAAAAAATTTAGTAAAACAAAATGAGGGAATAATTCTTTTACTGACTCCACCATTTAATAAATCATCACAAAATCCTGGCTATATAAAAGGTTATATTCCTGGAGTTCGAGAAAATGGAGGTCAATATACTCATGCCGCTATCTGGTGCATTCAAGCCTATATTGGAATTGGAAAAAGTAAAAGAGCTGTAGAACTTTTCTCAATGATAAATCCAATTAATCATAGTCTTTCAAAACTGGAGGCCATGCGATATAAAGTTGAGCCCTTTGTGATTGCCGCTGATGTATACTCTGAATGGCCCCATATTGGACGTGGTGGATGGACTTGGTACACTGGTTCTGCTGGTTGGATGTACACAACAGGAATTGAATCTGTATTAGGTTTTCAGCTTATAGGAAATAAATTAAAGATTAATCCACATGTAAACTCTGACTGGAAATCTTACAAGATTAAATACCGACATTTCACAACGAATTATGAAATTGAAATAAAAAATCCCAATGGTCTGAGTACAGGGAAAGGGAAAATTTCACTTGATGGTAAATTATTAGCAAATGATCAAACCTTCATTGAACTTATCGATGATGGGCAAAATCACCTAATGGAAGTTGAATTAATTTGATTTATTTAACAGGATGATCTTTGGGATCAGTTGAAGTTGTGAGTTTTTTTATTAAACCCTTATTCAATTGATCTCTTTCTTTAATTCCTTTGCTTTCAGGAATCATATGAGTGGAAAATGCAGTTTTATCACCTGTTGCTTGAGCTTGAACGGTAATATTAATTTGCACAATATCGCCGATTAAAACTCCGCCGGCATCCATTTTTTTATTCCAAAGCATACCGAAATCTTTTCGATTTAATTCACCGGTTAGTTCAAAAAAGTAATTCTCTTTATTCCAAGGATCTTTTAATTTTCCTTTATAGACGGCTTCCAAAGTTATTGGTTTTTTAATTCCTCTGATCGTGAGGTTTCCAGGCAGATTAAATTTCTTTAATGCTACATATTTAAAAGGGCCTTTACTTTCAAAAAGTACTTTTGGAAAGTTTGTTGCTTGGAAAAATTCCATTCCTTTTAAATGGAAATCTCTTTTACCATCATTAGTATCAATGCTATTGGCAACTGCTGTAACTTTTATATTATAAATTTCTGTTTTTTCTTCATTGATATTTAAAGTGCCATGGTAGTCCTTAAATTGACCTTGAACTTTTGTGACAAGCATATAATCAATATTAAAAATAATCTTTGAATGCTCTTTGATAATTTCAATTTCTTTGGCATTCACAGTTGAAAAGACACTTAGTATGATAAACGGAAATAAAAATTTCATAAATCCTCTAGTATATTTGTTAGCTACTTTTAGTAGCTAACGTTAAGGGCTAAACCAAGCTGACCATTATTTCCAATTGCGGGCGCAAAATCATAAGTTGTTTTTGGTACTTCAAGATTTTCGCTATTAACTTTAGTTCGGCCATTTTTCGAAGCTGTTTTTCCAACGAGGTAACCAATTGCAATTCCAAGCGGGTAATCACTAATCCAGTGAACATCATTATTGACCATTTGAAAAGCGAGAAGCGAAGCTAGTGTATAACCAACTGGTCTTATAAAGGTATATTCCTGATAATTTTCTGCAACAACAGTAACACCCATTATCGCTGTGGCCAAGTGACCAGAAGGAAATGCATCGTAAGCCGAAATATGACCTTGAAATTTTGACCATGATGGAAATGGCTGCCAGCGTCCTCTTTCTTTTGTGGCCGCAATTGGACTTTCTCTACCAGTGCTGCGTTTTATCGCTTGAGTAATTATTCCAGTCATTAATAAACCACTAAAAAGTTGACTGGAAGTTTGAAGTGCTCGGTAATCATTTGTAATATTTCCCACAATCAAAAAAGCCGATGTCGAAGCTAGAGTTATCCAACCATCACCAAAAAAATACATTGTAGATCCTAGGTCAGTAGGACCTCTTAAAACTGAAACTCCAGCAATTTTGACCATATCTTTAGTATGATCTTGGTTTCCAATATGTAATCGTCTACCAAATCTTTTTGTTTCGTTGCTTATTTTTTGATCATAAATATATAAAAGCGTTGTAGAGCTTGCAATTAAGGCCCAAGGGCCCAGACTATCTTTACTAAAAGATTCATGGAAAAAATCAGAAAAATTATGGGGCATTGACGTGAATGGTTCTAGAATACTTGGCTTTTTATAGCTGTAGCCTTCTATTATTTGTTCATCGGCAGAAACGTTCAAACTAAAAAAAATTAGCAGTAAAGATAAAAAATTCTTCATAGTTCCTCAGCATTTATTGATAGATTACAACGCTAACTCAGGTTATCAAAAACTTAAAGAATTAATTTTTTTAATGATTTAGCAATAATAAAAAATAAGTAGGTTTTATTTAGAGAAGTTTACATAAATTACTTTCAATCGTACTAAATTACTCATATAAATTAATATGTCTTTTGTTAGCATTATCATTCCAACATTTAATCGCGGTCTTCTCGTGAGTCGGGCCATTAATTCTATATTAAATCAAACTTATAAACATTTTGAAATTATTGTTGTAGACGATGGCTCAACGGATAATACGGAGCTTATTTTATCTCCACTTCAATCTTCAGGATCCATAAAATATTTT
>JAURXW010000326.1 GCA_030654205.1 Bacteriovorax sp. | reverse complement strand
TTGAATTGAATGTACTTTTGTTTCCGGTTCTTTAATTTCTGCAACCGGTTCAATTTTAAGTATCGCAGCAACTTTAATCATATCTTCTTTTGATTTATCGAGTGTTTTCATTTTCATTATGCAATCGTCAAATGCTAATTTTGCATAAGCTATTGAATCTTCTTTTGATTCTCTTTTTTCAAGTTCAAAAATTCAAGACAAACGCTTTCAAGCAGCAACTTCTTTTGTTCAAAACTGCCAGAATATTGCTCTTTCTGTTTCATTTAAAGCTAGGACTTTAAAATCCCTTTTTGATAATTTTGTTCCAAAATCAATGAAGGAAGCTGAGTTGTATAGCGAGGGAAAAACCTTTCCGCGCACATGCAAAAATACTTATTCATCTACTGCCTACCCTCTTCATACTGGGTGGTTGTTAGCTGTGGCAATGTACAATGCCGGTCCTCAACAAGCAAAAGTGCTTGAGCATTACTACCAGGTCAAAAAAAATAAATTCCCAGCAATTAATCCATTAAACTTGGTTGAAGCCTTGCACTGGGGTGGAAAATGGAAAAAAGGAACTGATAATGTTGTTTATAAAGATCAGGAAGGCGATAAATATACTCAACGATGGTTTAAGAGCTGCATTGTTCAAAGACATGTGGCCAGAGTTATCCAGCACGTAACTGCACCTCTAGAATCCATTGCAAAATCTCTTGACCAAGAAGGCTGCAAAACAACGGGTGTTCCAGAGTATCGCCAGATTTCCAGTGGTATAAAAGACTAAGCATTCCAATTTTTAAATTGATCCATCTTTTTTTTAGGAGTAAACTAAAATACAAGAATAATCGAGCGAATGTTCGACTAAGGATTTTTAAAGATGACGAATACCTCTTACCAACTTCTCAATGAACTATCATTTTGTGTTTTCGATTTAGAGACAACTGGCGGAAACCATTTCAACGACAAGATAATTGAAATAGGTCTTGTTAAAATTGAAAATTTGAAAATTGTTGACCAAAAAAGTTTCCTAATAAAGCCTGAAATGCACATTCCAGATTTTATTCAGAAATTAACAAGTATTAAAGAATCTGACGTCAATGATGCTCCCTTAATTGAAGATGTCATGGATGAAATTTTAGAATTCATGGGAGACTCAATTTTAGTTGCCCATAACACATCTTTTGATGTTCCTTTTTTTAACTCCGTCCTTCGTCGTATGAACAGAGCTGAGTTGACTAATAAATCTATCTGCACAAATTTAATGACTAAGTACATGATTCCCAATTTACTAAGTTCTAATTTGAACTATATGTGTAAGATTTTTAATCTTAAACATCAAAAAGCACATCGGGCCCTTGATGATACTTTAGCTTCAGCAGAATTACTTTTAAAATACCTTACCATTTTTATTCATAAAAATATTCATAAGGTAAATAGTCTTTATTATCCAAAAAATAAATTTGAACTCGATCGAATTAACTTTAAAAAAGAAACTCCTCTGATTGAGATTATTGAATTAATTGAATCCTTAACAACTCCTCTTATAATCACTTTGAAAGGTATAGAGGGAGTCGTGCTATTTTCAATGCCTATTTTATCTAGCCCAATTGAAAAAAAATATATTATTCAAAAAATTCAGGAAACTTCTTTTGAAATACTTACTATTAAAATGACTGGCCCATTTTTCCAAGGCTTAATCGAAATGTCATCGTACTTCCCTAAAATTAGCGAAGTGCTCCAAAAAGAAATTATTGAAAAACTTTGTGAGTTTCACGACATAGATCAAATGATTGTAAACTCTAAAGATCTAATAAATTTTAATTTTGATTTTTTAATTATGAATCATCTCATACCTGAACAATTTGTAATTTATCCATTAAAATCTTTACATCATAAAATGGAATTGGTTTTTAGATATCCAACTCATCAAAATAAATTAGTTCAATACATTAACTCAAAAAGTACGCGTATGGCCCAAGACAAATTGAAGAAAGATCATATGGCCCCAGTTATGCATAATTTCCTTGCTATATTTTTACAAAAAAATACTGAGCACCTACTAATAAATAGCAGTTCTCAAAAAATATTACCAACTGACATACAAATCCCATTAGAAAATTTTGTTTCTAGTAACCCTAATAGATTTGGCTTTCCTCAACGTTATCTCTAATATGGCTTAAGCTCGGTAAATAAGTCGGATTTCTTTTTTTAAAAAATTAATTTCTAATTTTTCAAAAACAAGTAGGTGTTGAATAAGTTTAGACTGAGCTAATTTTTCTTCATATTCAAAATCATAGTCAAACCTCATGACAATTTGATTTGATAACTCTAAAACTTCACCGCTCATTGTATTTATTTTAACTTGAGTAATTAATCTTTCATGTGCAAAAGCAGTCATTAATTCATTCAATATTAAATAGAGAATCATTGATACTACAGAAGAATTTATTTGATATGAAAATCTTTCTAGCGTTGGTGTATATTTTATATCCAGACGTAAATTAGATTCGACCATTCGAAATCTTAAAAGATTAATTGCTTGATCTAATGAGTCCTTTATTGAAGGTGCCTGGAATGCAGAAGGCGAAAACTTGGAAAAACCCAAAAATATTTCAACCAATTCTTTACATCTTTTAGCCCCATTTTTCATATCATCTAAATCAATAAGTGCATCTTCTGACCAATCATCTTCTAGTGACAAAAGAGATAAAGCTGCCAAAATTCCGGCCAGCGGATTATTTAATTCATGCGCAATTGAGCTCGAAATTATTCCCAATTCATCAACGGAGCCAACTCGTTTTTCATTTCTATTATCATTTTCCGATCGCATATCACTAATATTTCGAATTTCTCTACTCTCTATTGTATAAAAAACAAAATATGAGACATCACTTAAATTAATAGGGAATTCAATCCGGCGTACCTTGTAAAATTGCTGAAACAACTCAAGACTCTCATGGTCCTTAAAGCGAAGACATTCTTTGGGAAGAATTCCAATTTTAGCGAATGATTCATTATAAATTAACAAATCACCAAGGTTTGAAATAACTGCCATAGGATAAGGTATTTTTGAAAAAATTTTTTTCCAAAAATCTATTTCTCCATCATTTTTTATTAATTGTTGATCTTGAATTTGAATAGTTCTCAACACCATGGAAACAATTAGTTCAAGAGAGTTAGCCTGTTCATCAAGTTCGAGAGTTTTAAACTTTATTGTTAAAAATAAATCACTAACGGGTAGATGAAAAACAAAAGTACTATCATCAAAAACATTTTCTTCACTTAGTAATTCTCTCGAGCTATACAACCCTATTGTCTGAATCAAATTATGTTTTTTAGCAAAGATTTTAAAATGTCCATTCCATTTATTAAGATGTTCTTCTTTTAAGAGCTGCATTTCAAGATCGAGGGTACAGTCTAAGTCTTTGCGCTTGTCATCTAAAAAGTATTTCTCATCGACGCTTGGCATCTGCAAATTTAAATTCTTTATTTTTTCAAACTGTAACTCGCTTTCTTTTATACGGTTTTGAAGTGATATTCTTTTTTCAACGATAAATAATTTTTCTAAAAATATATTTATGTCTTCAAAAGAGTTTAAATTTAACACTTCGGCATTGATCAATTCGTATCGATCATTTGAGTCTATTACGATTATGCGATTTTTAAATTTAGTGTAAAAACGGATATTTTTTTTATGAATAAAAATAATATAGATATTTTTATCATCCTCTCTCGATTCTTTAATTTCACTAATAAATTTAATTTTTTCATCAACGAGAGCGCGAACTAAAAGTTCAGTCCGGACTTCCTGGATTAGCAAAGGATCAATTACAAAATTGAATTTAGTTTTTACTCTAGTTTTCACAAATACTATTAAGCCTTTTTAATTTTTCTTTTACCATCGTAAAAGTAGATTTTTAGCTCAGTATCATTCGCTAATTTATCAAAATCTTTTCCCGAAACAACAACTCCAAACTCAGGACTTTCGACATAACTAAACCCCCTCTCTAGAACATTATTGGGATTAAGGGCATTTAAAAGACCATTGGATTTATCGAGGCGATGCTTCAGCCCAGTAATTTGTTCCTTAAGTAAAAGTTTCATTGCCTCAACAGACTCATCCAGGCGCTGATAAAATTCATGTATATGAGTTAGCTCATTGAGTCTTTTTTGTATATCACATCGATTGATTCTTTTTTGATAGCTGCTAAAAACATTTAAAATAATATTTAAAATTTTATGAGGATGAGCATACTTTATACGATTATTCACGCGCCCCATTTTTATTTCAATTGTACTCTGCAGTCTCCTCTTTAGGGATTTCATTTTTTCTTTAATGAGTGTTTGGTGGTGAGTTATAACTTCAGCAGCGGCGGAAGGCGTTTCTGCTCGCAAATCACATACAAAATCTGCAATGGAAAAATCAACTTCATGCCCGATTGCGCTTATCGTAGGAATTGGACAATTAAATAAATCCCAGGCCAAGCCTTCATCATTAAATGCCCATAAATCTTCTAAACTTCCTCCACCTCGGGCAAGTACAATGATATCTATTTTTTTTTCTACTGGAGCACTGAGTGAGTATTTAATAATATTATGAAGTGAAGCTCGGATAGATTTTGGAGCCTCATCGCCTTGAACCAAGGTCGGTAATACGACTAAGTCCATCCAGATAGAACGTCTTTTATAAATATTAATAAAATCCTGTAACGCCGCCCCTCTTAAGGCCGTAATAATTGCCACTCTTTTAGGAAGTGGGGGGATCGGTTTTTTGCGATCTAAATCAAATAATCCTTCGCTTGCAAGTCGGCGCTTTAGATTTTCAAATTGCTCTTTTAAATCTCCTACTCCCATAGGCACAATTTTTTTTACAATGACCTGAAATGTTCCTTTTTTTGGGTAAACATTTACATCACCCATTATGATAACTTTATCCCCATCTTTTATATTTTTAATCAGTGGATTTCTCAAGGCATCCATTTTAAAAAGAGCTGAACTAATGGAAGCATCTTTGTCAGAAAGCGTGAAATACCAATGTCCAGATGAAGACAAAGAAAGATTTGATATCTCGCCAATTATTGAAATATTTATAAATTGAGTTTCAATTAAGTTTTTGATTTCAAAAATTAGTTGAGAAACATTTTTATTTTCAAGATTCATTAAATACTATCCATAAAAAAGAAAAGGCCGGTTTCCCGGCCTTGCAAAAGATATTCATCTACTAAAACTTTAAACTTTTAATCAGTCCAATATTTTTTAAATAATTTATTGCTTGATTAACTTGATAATCATCTTTGGGTGCAATTTTTTTATTATAATCATCATCCCCATTTGAAGCACTTACTTCTTTAGTCTTTCCTTTTTTCTTTTTGTCTCTTACTTGTTTATATCGTTCTGTTCTTTCAATTCGTTCGCTGAGTTCAGTTTCTTCGCGTGCCTTTCGCTCCTCTTCAGTTTCGATAGTTGCTGTTAAGTGATTTTTTAAATCTTTTTCCCGAATAAAGGTCGACTCTTTTTTGTTATTATCAACGAATTCAGCTTCTAATTCATCAATTATTACATCTGGCTTAATGCCCACAGCTTGTATTTTTCTTCCACTCGGAGTCATGTATTGAGCAATCGTTAACTTTACACCAACTTGCTCATCAATCTTGGCCACAGATTGTACTGATCCTTTTCCAAAAGATTGTGAGCCCATAATAATGGCACGTTTAGAGTCTTGAAGGGCACCTGAAACGATCTCCGAGGCTGAAGCAGTTGAGCCGTTTATCAGTACAACAACGGGAATATCAAGTTCTTTATGACCTGATTTTTTTACATAGCGAATTTCTTTATTTTTGGGATCACGTCCTTCGGTCGAAACGACAATTCCATCTTTTAGGAAAATTGAGGAAACATCCACTGCTTCATCTAGCAACCCACCTGGATTAGAACGAAGATCAAGTATAATTCCTTTCAGGCCTGACTTATCCTTAATTTCTTTGCTTTCTTTTATTTGGGCACGCATTTTTAAAATAGCTTCAATTATATATTCCGCTGATTTTTTTTGAAATTGAGTCAGGCGGATATAAGCAAAATTATCGGGGAGTAATTCGTATTTTACTGGTTTTAAATAAACAATTTCGCGAGTTAATTCAAAATTCTTAACTCCTTCTGATCCTTCTCGAGCAATTCCTAAGACAATTTTACTTTTTGTTTTGCCTCTTAAATGATCAATGGCCTGCTCAAGGGAAACACCAACCATAGATTCATGATTGATCTCTACAATCTTGTCTCCCGGCTTAATTCCTGCTTTAAATGCTGGCGAATCTTCAATAGGAGTGATGATAACAAGTAAACCGTCTTTTTGAGTTACTTCAATTCCAAGTCCTCCGAATTCTCCAGAGGTTTCTTCCTGCATTTTAGCAAAGACTTCTTTATCTAAAAATGCAGAATGTGGATCCAAGGCATTCATCATCCCATTCATCGCACCTTCAATAAGTTTTTCGGTATCAACTTCTCTGTAGTATTGGGATTCAATGAGATATAGCACTTTATTGAAAAGTTCTAATTTTTCATAACGTGATTTTTTTGCAGCTTCCGAAATGGGCTCAGCTGCTTGAATATTCGTTATTGGCCGAATAAACATTGCCAAAAGTAAGAGACTTAAAAGTTCTCTTTTCATAATCTACTCCTTCCTTAGGATAGATGCTATTTAGATGAATTACGAGCAAGTGTTTTTTTATCTAAAAGCAAATATGTATTTTGTGCTAAATTATTTTTTCTCACTTCAAAATAAATCTTCCCATCGCCTAAGCCATTTTGGGAACGAGGGTTTGTATATCCAACCAACTGAGCTGCTTGGATAGAATCACCATTTTTTACACTATAATCAAATTGCCCCAACAAAACTGTTCGAGTGTCGTTGCCGTGGTCAATCATTAAAACATTTCCGTAACTGGCGAGGCTCCCAGTGTAAACAACCTTCCCGGCTTTTGGAGCACGAACTTCATTTTTTCCCTGAAAATTAAAGGTAACACCTTTTTTCTGATAATCAATTCCTTGA
>JAURXW010000319.1 GCA_030654205.1 Bacteriovorax sp. | reverse complement strand
TACTGCAAAAACTCAAAAAGTTAACGGTAACGAAATAGTGAAAACAGAAGAATTTGCTTTAAAACTTATTCTTCAAGTTAAAGACAATACTGAACAATTGAATATTGACCATTTAAATTTTTATAATGAATCACTAAACTTTCCCTCTACTGCCTCAGAAGCTGCAACAATTGCCGTTAATAATTCAAAAGAAATTTCTCAATTTGATTACTTAATTTCAGCAGCTTCTAAACAAAAGAAAGGTGTAAGTGTTTCTTGGATTTCGTGGAGTGGTGTAGGTTTTGATTATTTTTCTAGAGTAAGAATTGCCAGTGATGAAGTAACTAAAATTGAATTGAATAAGAAAAAAGCGATCTATGAATTAGAAAATCAAGTACAGGCCCAATATGCTCAAATTGAATCACAAAAAGAAAAAATGTCATACCAAGCAGAATTACTAGCAATGGCACAATCTGAATATAATGTAGCAAAAGCTTCTGAGAGCTCTCTTCTTAATTCTTTTGTTAATACAAAAAAAGCTGAACTTTCTTTGATTAGTGCTGATAGAGAAAATACGAAACTTAAATATGAACTTGAACTTAAGTACATCAAGCTAAAACGTCTTTTAGGGACAAATATGCTAACAAACGAAGTTCCACGTTCATAATACTAAGTTTTGGGTAAGGAAATAATATATGAAAAAAATAATGCTTTTAATTTTGGTACTTTCGATGGGCGTCGTCCACGCTGATATCGTAAGTCCTCTGCCAACTGTAAAAAACAACCTCGAAGAAATGCTTAAAGTTTCTGCTGGTCGAAAAAATTTCAATGAAATGAAAATTATTGCAAATGATAAAAATACTGATGTTGATGTTGCTTTTGAGAATTATCTTATTGCCAAGAAAAACGTTTCGATTGCAAGAGCACAGTTTAATCCAATTACGACAGGCCATTTATTAGGGGTTTCATTAGGCCTTACATATCTTTGGGCCCCGGTTGCTATCGAAGCTGTTCTTTCAATACCAACAAAAATCTATAATGTTTCTAAGAATAAATACCTTTCTAAAGTAGCAACATATAATTTATATGAAGCTCGCGAAGTTCTTAATAATGAATTGGCACATCTTTATTATGATATTCTTACTCATGAAGTAATTCTTAAGACAATTGATCAAGAGATACAAATTCTTACTTATCAAGAAGCTAAATGGACTGAGAGAAAGTTTTCTGCAGATAGACTTGCTGATTTAAAAAAATGGATTTTACGTTTAGGTAAAGAACACGTTGATATTTACAATATGTATTTATCAGAGCTTGCTGCAATAAGAACACTTGTAAGTACAACTAAAGGTTCAAGTTATGAGTTGGCACAGGTTTCTGCTCTTTTAGACAAATCAATTATTGCCAATTTGGATCAATCAAAACTTCAAAGTTTTGCAGTGGTTAACAGTAACCAATATAAGGCCGCCATCAATCTTGATCATGCCTCTGAAGCAAATATTAAGCAGGTGCAATGGTCAATTCTTTCTTGGTCAGGAATAAATTTCTCTTACAAAAGCCGCGTGAGAGAAGCTAGAAATGAAGAGAATATTTCTTCATTAAGAAAAGAATCAACGGAAAAAGAAGTTAAAACAAACGTATTACTTCAGTTACAAAAATTTGATTCTTCTTTAGATATACTTTCAAATTATAATTCTATATCTCAAGAATCACTTCAAGTTTATTCTGATACTTATGAGACGTTTCTTTTAGGCCAGTTAAGTGAAGATGCGGCCATTCAGGCAGCTCTTGGAGCTATTCGTGACTACAGAAGCAAGGTTGTTGCTCATTATAGCTCATGGTCATCATTAAACGATTTATCGAAGTCTGCGAGTTTTGATTTTAAGGCCACTTCTTCTCTTCAAGAAAAAAGTGCTCAAAATCAACTTGAGTCAAATTCTCTTTACCAGCTTGATCAAGACAGTTTTAAAATTGTTAAAAATGAAGATAGAAATTCGTTTTCACTAGCTCTAAGTTCTCCTTCTAATTCAGCTGTAGCAAACGTTGACTATATTTTTGCAAATAATGAATTGGCCAATAGATCATCTGATTACGCTAAGAAAAACTTTGTTGTGAATATTCAAGTTGATGATCTACCTGAAACTGTAACTGGTGTTGCCATTGTTAGACTCTTAAATGGTCACGAATTTAACATTAAATTTAATTTATAATTTTAAACTGAGGTATATATGAAAAAACTATTATTGATCTTGGCGCTAGTCGTCTCTTCTACAAGTTTTGCAATGAACGCAAGCCTTGATCCTGCAGTAAAAATGGTTGAAGGCTGTCTTTTAGAAAAAGAAATTTTACTTTGTAATGACTCGATTACGGATGTTTTAAAGTCTGTAAGCTTGGATGCTAGAGGGGAGTTTGTTTATTACTTAAAGGATTTGGTTGCTAAGAATGAAACTGAAAAAGTTATAGTGAACCTTTACTCTAAGCTTCAGGCATTGGTTCCAGTCTATGAAAAACTTGATGGTTGCAATGAATGGTCTTGTCGAGATCTGAAAATATTTTTAGGAGATGTTTCAATTCGTTATGTGAAAATTTCTCCAATCGATAGCTCACTTTATATTGAACTTTATAAAGCTCAAGCTGTTCAATCTGGTCGTTATGGACTTCTTTTAACTTTATCTGATAAAGCAGACAAAGCGACTAAGCTCTCTGAAATGGATGAAATGATTAAGTTTGCAGAATTTGCTAAAAACTATTCACGTACAATTAAAGATGAATATTATCTTTATCAAGCAGGTGTTTCGATTGTTCGTAAAATGACTTTGGCCGCTTTAAAGCTTAGACCTGGTCATGAAGGTGTTTATAAAGTTAATTTCGATAATACTGAAGTAACTAATAATTTAAGAATTGATAGCGTTGTTATTATGGAATCTAACGATCGTGATGCTCTTGTGGTAAATTTTGTAGCAAGTGAATCTCGTATTGTTAAAGTTTCATTTAAACAAGCTGGGATTTTAGGAAATACTTTCTTTAGTAATGAAGCTGTCTATAACAATGATGATAATCAAGAAATTCAATCTCCATTTTTTAAATTGGAATTAAACAGAGAAACAAATACTATTTCAGGTGTTTTTTCTTCATCTCGTTACGGTAAATCAACTTTTAAAGGACAACTAGAAAAATCAAATATCTCAGTTTATGGCCAAGCCAATATTGAGGGATTAGATATTGCTCAACTTGTTGGTAATTTTTCAGTTAAAGTTGGTAATTATAATATGAAATTAATTATCGGAAAAAGAGATGCTGACCAAGGTATTTATGAAGCCGCTTTAGTTAATGATAATGCTCTTATTAGTTTTTCAAAAGTATCATTTGATTCAGCGAAAGGAATTATTTCTCTTGTAGATTCTAAAAATGAAAGAAAACTTACTTTAGGTGTAATTGAAAAAGCGAATACAATTGCTTTTAAAGGGCAGTTTATTAATGCTCCACAAGCTCAAATTTTAGAAGTTGAATCTAAATAATTGAAATTTTCTAAATAAAGAGAAAGGCCCACAACTAGTTTGTTGGCCTTTTTTATTTTTGAGTCATTAGTTTAGCAGTTAGTCTTGAGATTCTTACTCTGCAATCAAGAGAGTGGGCATGATCAAGAAGTACCTCTTGCAACTCTTCGCCAAAACCTAATTCAAATGCAAATTCATCTGCTTCAATTTGAGCTGTTAAGGTGTCAATCTTATGTTCTGTATGTTGGTGATAAATATGTCCCATTTCATGCGCCAACACAGCAATGGCATGGAAAGCGCTAGCAGATTTTAGAAGTTGCAAAAGTTCGGGAAAAGCTAGAATTAGATGATGATTTTGAGTTCTTCCAATGGCACAACTTAAATGGGCCTGGCAGGGGATAATATAGGTTGGGTGTTTGGTAAAAAATTGGATCTGTTTTAAATTTAGCGAATCAAGAAGAATTTCAATACTTCTTCTTGTTATGCGGTCTTCGTTAATCCACTGATGATTACTATTGTTAAGAAAAGATTTTTTAAATTCCGCTTTTGGATCTTTCTTAAGCTCTTGACTGTTATACTTAGTTAATCGTGTTTTTTTTAAAAATTCAAACATATAAATTTATCGGATAAAAATTTATTTTCTAAAGCATTAAACTCTTTTTATAGAAATAGGTGATTAAATAAGTTGGGAATAAAAGAGTCTCTATAATAATGTCAGATTTCTGCTAAAATGATCCTAAGGTGTTTAAATGAATCAATTTCTCCGGATAGTGTTTATAATTTTGAGCTTGTCGTTTGTAAGTGCTCAAGCAATTGAATCGTCAATTGGTTTCGTCGTCACGGCCTATGATGATCGTTTTAGAATCATCTCTCCTGAAAAATTTCGAAGTCCCATGGAAGTAATTATTGAAAATAAAACTTTAACTCGTTTGATTGGTAAAGTTCTAGTGAACAATAAAATAAATGCTGGTTTTACTTCAATTGAAACAGATAAATACCAAAGGGTCATGGTTAACTTGAAAAAAGGGGACTTGCTAAGTTTTGTTCCTCTTAGTCCTTCGTTCCAAGAAGTTGAACTTATTGTTGGAAATAAAACGTATGAAATTCCTCCAAAAAAATAATATAGAAAAAACTATTATCGTTGTTTCTGATTTGCATTTGGGCGCCGGCTTAAATGTAAATAACCGACGTAATTTTTTAGAAGATTTTCATTACGATAAAGAACTTATTGAGTTTATCGAATATCACTCCAGCGGTCACTATCTTGATCGAGAGGTCGAATTAATTTTTAATGGTGACTTTTTTGATCTGCTAGCTGTTCCCTTTGTAAAATATTTTGATGATGAATTTTGGAGTGAAAAGGCCGCGCTAGATAAATTGAAAATGATTTTAGATGCTCATATGGGTGTCATAGACGCGATGAAAGATTTTCTCTCTTATCCCAATAATCATATTGTTTATATTATTGGAAACCACGATGCCGAGCTTGTTTTTGAAAGTTTACGTGATTATTTACTTGAGTTTTTTGCAGAAAAAGATCGTGATAAATTTAGAATACTTTTAAATGATGATACTGTTTATATTCCAGAGGATGGTATTGTTTTAAAGCACGGCCATGAGTATGAAGCCGCTCACCAATATAGTGTTAAGACATGTATAGCAACGGATATAAATCATAACAAATATTTTATACCACCATGGGGATCATATTACGTCACACGCGTAATTAATAAATTTAAAGAGGGCCGAGATTATATTAATGCGGTTAGGCCAGTTAATAAATTTATTATCAATGGTGTGATTTATGATCCGCTTTATACAATTCGTTTTGTCTTTGCAAATTTCTATTATTTTATGATGGTTAGATTTGTAATGATTTTCAAACAAAATGTAAAATTAAGTGAATTTTTTAATCATGTTAAAAACGAAATACAATTATTTCAAAACTATGAATCGCTAACTGAAGAGTTTGTAACTAGTGATGAAAATATCAAGGCCCTAATTGTTGGGCACACTCATGATCCCATTTTTCGTGAATACGATGATGGATCTATTTTCATCAACACTGGTACTTGGACAAAAATGTATAATCTCGATTTTGGAAAAAACTTTAATGGAGCAAAATTAACTTTTGCAAGAATTGATGTAAAAGAAAAACAAATTCCAACTGAAGGTGAGGTGATCGGGCGCTTCGATCACCTGGAAATAAGCCTAAACGAATGGAGAGGAAGAAGTGATCTTCCTTTTAAAGAATTTAGATAAAATCATTCAGTTTCTGAGTAACAGATCTCCATATAAATTGGTCCATGTGTAGATTTGAAAGGGATCAGTACGACATGTGTTCCCGTTGGATAATTTATCGAGTGATCTTTACCTTCTATCATTGAAGGAATGGCCATATTCGAAGAGTAGCCCATTGTCTTTAAATCTCTTTTAGCATTTCCCATAATCATATTAACAATTTCACCACCAAGATCTTTTATGTCTGGAACGTAAGCAGTATAAGCTTCGCCGAGCATAGCACTAGCTACTTTAAAATATGTATCATAAGGAAATGAAACCACCAGCATGGCCTTATATTGGCATTTGCTTCCATTTTTTTCTAGTTCACCACTTAAACCTAAAATGGCCGAGACATCCCCGCGAGAAACTGAATCATTTTTCATTATTGGTTTTTGAGTTTCTAGAGTTGTAAAAACCATAGTTTCAAAAACATTTTTAGCGGCATCGATAAAAGGTTTAGAAAATTCAATAAAATGTGATTCACCGCTCATACGTACTCCATATTATAGTCCAAGACTTTTCATTAAATCATCAATAGAACCTTGATCTAGTTTTCCATCTATCGAACATGATGAGCGCTCGATATCTTTAAATTTAGCTGAAAGCCAGTTTAGTCTTGTAACAAACGCCTTAGTATTTAGTTTGGTCATCGACTTATCATTTCCAGAACGCAAGGACTCATTCATTTCTCGTAGCATATCTAGTGAATCGTAGAGAATTGCCACAACAACTTCAATAAGAGGAATATCATTTATTTGCGATGACTTATAACCAATAACTTTTCCGAGTTCGCAAAAAGTGGCCATCTCAGTCGCGCCAATAGATTTAGCCGCGCCCATGATACGATCAATTACTTGACCAAATTTTTCCAATTCTTTAGAGTTATTTGGGTTTTCCTCTAAAAGGTTTAGAGATTTTTCCAACAAGTCAAAAAGCGAATTTGCTTCTTCACAAAAGTCGTTAACAATTTCCTTCATTGATGGATCGTTTAATATATTCATCTTATATTTCTTCTATTTATTGGATTTTATTTTCTCACAAATTTATTATTTGAAGATTTTATCAATCTTTTCTTTTAATACTTGTGCTGAAAATGGCTTAACAATAAAATTGCTTACGCCTGCCTTGACTGCAATAACGACGTTACCTTGTTCAGCTTCTGCGGTAATCATCAAGAAAGGAAGCTTCTCTAGTCCCGGAGTAGAACGAACATTTTTCAGCAGATCAAGTCCTGAGAGCTGAGGCATGTTCCAGTCAGATACAATAAATTCGTAAGGGCGACCTTCTTTTATTGCATTTTCAATCATAGGCCATGCTGTTGCACCATCGTCAGCTTCACTAATATTTGTGAAACCTATTTGAGATAGCATGTTTTTAATAATCTTTCTCATAGTCGACATATCGTCTACAACAAGAATTTTGATGTCAGCTTTTAAGGCCATAAAGAACTCCCTTCAGATATATTTATGCTGCAATTTTTTCTTTTACTTTATCGGTATTAATTAATGTAACTAAACTATTATAAATTTTATCACCAAAATCAAATTCTAATCCAGGACTAAATGTTTTATTTTTCATGCTGATAATTACAGACTTTATTGGTTGCTTGCTACCATTAATTTTACCTGAAGAAAATTCGAATAAATGGGCAACAATACCTACTATCAAGGAAAAGGTTTCAATAGAGTCTCCATATTTCATCCCTGGATACCCACTGCCACTTATTCGTTCATGATGGTCAATTATAATTTTTTTACAACGCTCGCTAATATCGAGTTGGCCCGTTTTGATTAAATGATTGCTTAAGATGGTATGTTTTTCGAAAAGCTTTCTTTCTTTATCTCCCAATGAGAGAAGGGGAGTTTTTAACATTGTGAGTGGAAGTTGACTAAAGCCGATATGAGAAAGAAAAGCGCCACAAATAATATCAGCTAGAGCTACAGGGTCTAATATATTTGCAGTTTTAGCAAAAAGATAAGAAGTGGCAACAATACGATTTAAAAAGTTATCACTAGTTAAATGAGTTTTAGTTAGATGAATAGCGAGTGAAATAGTATGAGATTGCGTAACACTAAAAGTTATAATTTCGACCCTGGCGTATTCAATTATTTTTTCAAAATTATCCGTATCACAAGCTTTTTCAAATTCTGATTGGAAGGCAAAGACGCCATTTTTTTCATCATACATTTCTTTTAATTTTAGATTCATTATCCGCTCTTTTTCCAGTTCATGGAGTTCTCGGGCCTTTAAAGAGGGGATTTCGGATTCGTGAAAACTTTGTTCTGTTAAAAATGTACGCCGTTGTTTTTTAAGTATTGCAATTTTGCCACCCTTATCGAGTAAAAAATCAAGAAATGATTCTAATTCTTTTGTTAAGGGACGATTTCCATTTAAAAACATACTATATTTTTTATGTATAGGATTAAAAATATAAAGTTGAAAAGGAAATATATTTTTACCTTTTAAATGGTCTCTCTCAATAATAAAAAAATCGTATTCAGTTTTCATCTTTATCTCAATTTGTGTTCGTTATCCCGCTTTGTTGCGATTAAATAATCCTGAAAATAAATTACTGAGCTTTTTCTTTTCTGCTGGTGCCTCTTCAATTACAGGAACCTCGCTTAGGACGATTTTTCGTTGTATGCTATCAAGAAAAACGGTGCGCGCCATCTCGAGCGTAACACTGAGGCTTCTTTCTATCTTGGGATTAAGCCCAGCAGGGAAAAAAACTAAGGCCATACCCATTCGATCAACTCCATCAAAATATGGAAATATAAGTTCAACTTTTTTTGTCATTAATTCATTGGTGGCCCATTGGGGAAGTTCAACGTCTTCCCAGAATTTTCCAGGAATCCCAGATTTATCTTCAATTTCCCGGCACAACCAAGTG
>JAURXW010000317.1 GCA_030654205.1 Bacteriovorax sp. | reverse complement strand
CACTAAAGACATTAGCATCTAAAAAGAAAAATTGAGGTTTATAGAGAAGTTTGACTATTTGTCTGGAATTTAAAAGATTTAACCTTTCTGCAAACACTAAAAAAGCGGGTAAGGCCAGAATGTAAAAGCATCGTAAAATTATCATTTTTAATTTTTCAGGCGTTTCTTCTTTAAATATTTCAAAAATCCTTAGATAAAGAATACTCAAAAGACACACAAGCTGAGCACCGTTTCGAAGTATGAAAAAATCATAATTATTTATTGGTTTGGAAGCTATTAAAGCTGTGAAGACTACCGAGATAAAAAATAACACGAGATAAACTATATAAATCTTAACAGCAGCAATTGGAATCATTTTTTTAATATTGAAAAAAAATAAGGCATAGATATAAAACTCGACAATATTGATAAAATGTCCTGAAATATCCAAGACTGGAAAAAAAATCAGAAAAAATAAAATTACATATAGGGATACTGCTTTACTCATATACCTACTTTTAATCTAAAAAATCTGATGAGGTGTCTAAACTTACCGAATCGCAAAAGCTTAAAGAAGTGCTTTTGATAATAAAGAATAAAGCCTTCTTTTGCACGAGGAGAGGTACCAATAGTTGGCCCGTCATGTTTATAATAATATGTTAAAAATTCTGAACAAACTCTAATTTCATAATTGTTAAAAATAATTCTGGTCCATGTGTCCCAATCTTGACAACTAGGAAAAGATTCATCAAATAGACCGGCCTTAATAATTGCTTTTTTACGTACCATGACTGAAGGTGAAGAAATAAAACAATTGTCTAAAATTTCATTTTTCGCAATACCTTCTATAACCTCAGTCGCTTCTCTTAAAATATTTCGACTTGAATCTATGACTCTAGTCCAGGTATATACGAGACCAACTTCATCACCTGAATTTTTAAAAACTTCAATTTGTTTTTCAAGTTTTAATGGAAACCATTCATCATCATCATCAACCAAAGCAATTAAATCATTTTGTGCTAAGTTAATTCCTTTATTTCGAGAGAATGGAGCACCCATCTTTTTTTTGTTTTTAGTTAATTCAATTTTAAATTCTTTACTATACTTATTCACAACTTGTTCAACTCTGTAAAAATTACTTGAGTTATCATCCACGACAAATACTTCAAACTCTTTATAGGTTTGGTTCGCTATACTTTGAAGTAAACGATCCAATAGTTCAGGTCTTTCAAATGATGGAATGACAATTGATACTCCCATTATATTAGCTCCAAATTAATTTCAATATTCATGCTGGTTTTGATTACCTTTAGATCTCCCATTGCAGAATATCCATTTTGTTGTGAATGTATTTTGGAATTAAATTTTACGATATAGCTATCACTTATTAATTGAGCATCACTGGTTAATTTACATGTGGATAAAAAAGAAAAATTTTGAAAAGATTTGATCCAAGAAAACGTATAATTTTTAATAATTATATTATTATCATAAAACTTGTAACGCCTAAGCATCACTCCAAAAAGGCTAACCCAAATTAAATTATTGCCAATGAACAAGCCTCTACCAAGCTTTCTCCAAGAGCGGTTGCCTTTTCTGGTTGTCGGCATTGAAAGTGCTTCAAGACTGTATAACGATTTTTGAAATTGCTCTCCACCTAACATTGGAGTAATGAAATTACCTTTATACAAAATAAGTGGCATAGGCAAATCGTTAGTCCAGTACCCACCAGGTAGTGACAGAACTGCAGAGTATTTATCTTTGTTAACTTTAATGAAGGAGTTATCCTTGAAGTTATGCTGAGTGGATTTTTGCATATTTTCAGACTTAAGAACAAGTACTTCTTCTTGGTTTAGACACTCAAAAGCTTTATGAAGGAAGAAACCTAAAAATGGTAAATAATCAAAAAAATTATTATAGGGATACCACCCAGAAAATTCGACTGAATTCATATCGACATTTTGAGGAATTGGATTTTCTTTTCCAGTGAAAACTAATGGAAACGAGCCATTGCTATACTGAAATTTAGAGATAAATTCTAAAACCAACTTAATATCAAATAAAACGTCTTGATCCTTAGTTAAGCTATAAAATTTAGAAAGAATATAAATTAAAACACCAAGTCCAAAACTTTGTTCTTGGCCACGACCAATATACAGAGCGTCTCCATTTTTAAGAATAAAATTTCTAATAAACTTTACTCCGCTAATAAAAGAATTCAGTGCCTCGGCATCCATAGAGATTTCATAGATCTCTAAGAGCATGGCCATGGAAAAACAATGATATTGAAAAGATTTTACACCAACATCATCGAGAATAAGACCGCTAGATAATTGATAATTATTAATTTTACTTCTAAATTCTTCCCTTGCCAAAATAACGTCAACATTTTCAATTAAACGTACATTACTCCTTAACAGGGTCCAATTAGTACACTTTGTTCCTTTAAATTTTAATGGCAAGTAGAGCTCGCGATATTGAGCATCCTCACTTCGTTTAAAAAGATCAGAGAATGCATAATTATTAAATTCAAAATGAAACTCAGGGTCTGATTTGTCTTTTTTTAAATATTGGTTAATTAATATATTTTTGTTTTTTTCATCGAGAATTTTGTGACGATAGAGAAGATTTAGTGCAAAACTCTCACCATAAAATGTTCTTAATTTAAATGAATTATGTGTGCTGAGATATTGAGACAAATAATTTGCTATATTTAATGATTTATTATTAAGATCATTAATTAATTTTTTCATGATTTAATTTTTGAAGCTAGCCCTAACACTTTACTTCTGCTTGGATAATTACCTTTAAGAACGATTGCACCTGCACCTACAACTGAATTTTCGCCAATATAAGCTCCGCCTAAAATTTTTGAATCTTGTCCGATCCAAGATCCTTTTCCAATAAATACTTCACCAGAATGCTTCATTCCTTGATTCATGATACTGATATCTAAATCAATGCGGTGATTATTTGAAGTAATAAGACAAAATGGAGCAATTAAAACTTCATCTCCAATTTCAATTTTTGAACCAGCTAGAATATGGCTATTTGAGTTGATTCTTACTTTTTCACCAAGCGTAATACCGGATTCAAATTTTTCACCAGAATCAGATTGTAAAAATACAAAATCATCAATTTGACAGTTATCACCGATACTAATTTTTTCAGGACAAGAGAGTCGAACTGATTTAGGTATTATAAATTTTCTAAAACCACGTCCCCATCGAATATTTTTTCCATAATATTTAAAAGTACGCTGATATAAAGCTTTGTAGAATATAAAAAAAAGCATTCTGTCAGTCACTACTTCTATCAAGCCCCAAAGGCCTTGTCCAAAAAGTAAATCATTTAAGAGAGGTGAATTTTTTTTCAACATAGCTTTTTACTTGGTTATAATCATCTCTAAATGAGCCGATATGTAAAATTTTAAACTCATAAGAATTAATTTCAATATAAATAAGCCCTAACCATAAAATGCCATTTAATAAATTACTTATGGCGGCGCCCTTAGCTCCCCATAGTTGAGAAAACAAAACATAATTGCACACAACAAGTACCAAAAGCGGTAATTGAACTTTAAAAAAGAGTTTTTTTACATTACCTCTAATATTTATGTATGAAACAAGTGGCGAAATAATCATTTTAACTATTAATAGCCCACTTACAATAAATAATAGATATTCGTAAATCTCATCAATTCCCGACTTAGTAATCAATCTAATATAGACTTTTCCGAGGATCATAAATGCAACTAGTGACACTATTCCTAAGTAAATAGAAAACCTAATAAATTTACCTGTAATTAATTTAGATTCTAGGTCAGTTTTGCAATGTGAAAGGGCAACATTGTTTTGGGTTATTAATATTGAGGGAATAATATTGGCTACATTGGCCACTGTCAGAGCAATATTATAATTTCCGATTAATTTTAAACTAACAAAATAATAAAGAATAAATGCATCTGCTCTATAAACAATATTGGAAATAACTCCAATTAAATGAACCCATACTGAATATCCAAGTAATTTATTTTTTAGAAATTCAAAGTTTAATTTTTGAAATTTAACTGCCAATTTTAATTCTCGACTGGCGTAATAATACCAAAGTATAAGTACCACGACTAGAACCACTAAATCTTTAATCAAAACAACTTTAAGGCTAGGAAATTTAATTAAAAAGCATAATCCAAAAACATTTAGGCTCCACCGTATTAATGAAATTTTAGTTACTAGATTTTGTTTATATAATAAACTGGCATAAATGATCAATGGTGAAATCAAAATATCCATAATTAATACTAATAATAATGAACAAGAAATATAAAGAAAGAGAGTTTTCCCTGTATAAAAGTAGTATGCATATCCTATCGAAAGACAACAAATGGAAATAAGAATAACCTTGATTATATTAAGTTGTATAAACTGGGACATTGATTCATTAATAGACAACTTAAGAGTTTGAAAATCTTTAACTAAAACATTTTCGATGGCGATATTAACAAATTGAACAAAGGCAAATGCACCTGTAATAACAGCAATTCCTCCAAAATCTTCGCGAGGTAAGAACCTTGATAACAAAATTGAAGATATGAATTGTGAAATAATAATTCCAATTTTCTCATAAAATGAAAATACAATATTATGTCTCAAATTATTTTTCATTTAACTCCACTTCAACTTCCCAGAATATCTCTTGACCTTTTTTTAACTGGACTAAAGGAAAAGCATTCGGTGAAAAAAACCGCGCGAATCTAGTCTTGTATGGAGTATGCTCAGCACGAAACCAAAGATATTTTTTAATTAAGGGAAAACTTAAAATAAAATTAGAAATTACCTGCGGTAAAGGCGATGTTCTAAAATAACGACTGCACAATTTTATAATATTTTTATCTTCTACAGTTGGAATCATTCGAGCATGTACCACCCACTCATCTAAATGATCTCTTACATATAAGTGTGGTTTAAACTTACCTAAACATTGAGAATTAATTAATTTGAACTTAGCACTGTAATTTAAACCATCTAACTGTGCTTCATTTACTGGATACTGATGATAAATATTAGATTTACTATGAACAAGTTCGTGTCCCGCAATAAAGGCCTTAGTAAAGAATTGTGCTTTAAAACGAAACCTAATAACAAAATCCATAAAGTATGAATCTTCCAAGCAAACAACTTTGGCTTTGCGAGTAATTTTGTTATCTTTCAATTCGTCGATAACCTCTAAAATCCATTCACCTTCTTTCATTTTAATATGTGAAAAGGAATTAAACTTATTTTCAGTGACAACCTCGCTATATTCTTTTACTTGATATCGATAACCAATATCTTTTTCTAAAGAAAAAAAAGACCAAGAATCTGCAGTTTCGACACCCCATTTATTAATTAAATTTAGATCACTAATTACAATTTCAGAAATTACTCGGTCTGCAATTTTCCATTTAATCATTTCAATACTTCCATCCATTGAGATTCAAATTTTTCGAATGAAAAGTTATTCTCCGCGTACATTCTGGCCAACTCCGCATAATGCTCATAATTTTTAGTGATATGCTTAATTTTATTAATTAAAACTTCCTGATTGAAAAAATCCTCAACTACAAATTCTGGGATGTTTTTTGCCAACTCATGACCAATCCCTACAGGATGAACAAGGACTGGAAGCCCACAGGCCATGGCCTCTGCGGTGACCATGCCGAATGACTCAAAACGACTAGGAAATATTAAAAACTTAAAACTGTTAAAAACTAAAGGAAGTTCTTTATTTTTTATCATTGGTTTAAAACTTAAATTCTCAATTGAAGCTTCATGATTTGTGTAACAAGTAATTTTTAATTTTTGACGTGCAAGATTTTCAAGAATATCGAATCCCTTTGCCAAATAATCGTATCTCCCTACAAATAGAAATTCATTATTTCTGTCCGAATTTTTGGCAGGGCTAAAAACTTTTAAATCTATTGGATTATTTATAACAATGTTACATGTAATTTTTTGCTCTTCTAAAAGTGACCGCATGAACTCAGAAACAGCAATTACCTTCTTGTCTTTGGCGCCGAGAT
>JAURXW010000305.1 GCA_030654205.1 Bacteriovorax sp. | reverse complement strand
TCTTCAATGTCGTGCTTAACTTCTTCTATACGTTCATCCGGTCTATCAATTTTATTGATAACAACAGCGATTTTTAATCTTTGTTCCATTGCTTTTGTAAGAACGAATCTTGTTTGAGGTAAAGGGCCCTCAGAAGCATCTACTAAAAGTAAAATACCATCAACCATCATTAGAGATCTTTCAACTTCACCACCGAAGTCAGCATGGCCTGGGGTATCCAGAAGATTAATTTTTGTGTCTTTCCAAACGAAAGCACAGTTTTTTGCAGTAATTGTGATCCCACGTTCTTTTTCGATTTCGCCAGAGTCCATTACTCTATCAGTCATCTGTTCGCGGGCATCAAATGTTCCTGATTGTCTCAAAAGACAATCTACTAGGGTTGTTTTACCATGGTCGACGTGAGCTACGACGGCAATGTTTTTTAGTTTAGAATAATTCTTAGACATGCGGGCTAATCCTTGGTTGGGCACTTTCTGCGCTTACAAAATATATAATGAATTTCGGGAGAGAATAGCATAAGATGGCCCCTTAAGCGAGATAACAATGATCCAAGCAAAAAATTTATCTAAACATTTCGGTGGGCAAGAGCTCTTTGACCGTGTCAGTTTCCAGTTAGGAGGCCGCGAAAGAGTCGGTCTTGTGGGACGCAATGGTTCAGGCAAATCTACCCTTTTTAAACTAATTCTCGGAGAGTTATCAGTCGATTCTGGAGAAATTACAATTCCAAAAGGCTATAAACTCGGTGCGCTAGAGCAGCATATTCACTTCACAAAACCAACTGTTTTAGAAGAATGTATCCAAGTGCTAAATCCAGATGATTTTTTAGAACATGAAGCAGAAAAGATACTTTTTGGTTTAGGTTTTTCTGATGAAGATATGCAAAAAGACCCGATGAGTTTTTCGGGTGGATATCAAATTAGAATAAATCTCACAAAAGTTTTACTACAAGCTCCCAATCTTCTGCTCTTAGATGAGCCGACAAACTATCTCGATATTGTTTCGATGAGATGGTTGAAATCATTTCTTAAAAACTTTCCCGGCGAAATAATGCTGATTACCCATGATAGAGAATTCATGGACGATGTTGTGACTCACACAATGGGACTTCATCGACAACAATTAAAAAAAATTAAAGGTGATACTGCTAAGTTTTATGAACAGGTTCTTCAGGATGAAGAAATGTACGAAAAAACGCGGGAAAACTTAGATAAAAAGCGAAAAGAAATGGAAGCTTTTGTCGAAAGGTTTAAAGCTAAAGCTTCAAAAGCAGCACAGGCCCAATCAAGAATGAAAGCTCTGCAGAAAATGAGTACGATGGACAAGCTAAGTGACGTCGATAATTTAGGTTTTCATTTTCGCTTTGTAGAATGTCCCGGAAAGCAAATTGCCGAGGTCAAGCACTTGGCCTTCTCTTATGATGGTGATAAAGATAATACCCTTTTTCACAATTTAAGTTTTCCTATTAATCGCGAAGATCGAATTGGAATTATCGGTAAAAATGGAAAAGGAAAATCAACTTTGCTCAATGTTATTGGAGGAGTTTTTGAACCCGTTGTTGGAAAATTAAGCTTTCACCCATCGGCCCATATTGGGCATTTTGGGCAGACCAATATCAATCGACTTAATATGGAAAATAGCATCGTCGAAGAAATTCAAGAGGAAAATTCTGATTTAAGTATTTCAGGGGTCCGAAATATTTGCGGAACGATGATGTTTGAAGGAGATCTCGCGAAAAAAAAAATTAAGGTACTTTCCGGTGGTGAAAGAGCTCGGGTTTTGTTGGGGAAAATTTTAGCCAAACCGGCCAATCTTTTATTATTAGATGAGCCTACAAACCATTTAGATATGGAATCAATTGAATCTCTTACCGAAGAGATTGGCAATTTTCCAGGGGCAGTGGTTATTGTTACCCATAGTGAAATAATGCTTCGGAACTTAGCGACTAAACTCATCATTTTCCATAACGGCAATGCCGAAGTTTTTAATGGTAATTACGATGATTTTTTAGAAAAAATTGGTTGGGAAAGTGAAGAAAATAAACCAAATAAAAGTGGAAAGAAAAAACTAACAGAAAAAGAAATTAAACAACGACGGGCCGAGATTGCAATTGAGCGCGCTAAAATTTGCAAGCCCATGAAAGAAGAAATTGAGAGTTGTGAAACCGAAATAACAAAGAATGAGAATTTGCTTCAACGAATAACTCACGAATTGGAAAAAGCAGCGATCGCTCAAGATAGCGCTAAATTAAATGACTATACTCATGCTGTTGGTAAGTTAAATCAATTAATAGAAAATCTATTTGAAAAATTAACAAACTCTAATGACAGTTTAGATTTTGTTAACAAAAAATATGATCATGAACTAGAGCAATTATGATCTTAAAGTCACTTTTATTCATATTGTTATCTTGGCAAATTCACGCCGAAGAGTGCAGACAAGATTTAAAAATGATTGTCACAGGTTTGGACAGTAACGAAGGTCAAATTAAATTCGATCTAGACAATGCCGACGATACTTTTAAACCCAGCGAAAATGGCAAACCTGCCTTCAATAAGGGTCGCTCCCCCATAACAGAAAAGCGTGTTGAATATATATTTAAAGGTATCCCCTGTGGCGAGTATGGTATTAAGTTGTACCACGACGCCAATATGAATCAGACTCTAGACAAGAATTTTATCGGAGTTCCTAAAGAACAATACGGCTTTTCAAATTGTAAAAATTGCCTGCTTCCGCCTAGCTGGCAAAAAGCAAAATTTATTGTCGATAAAAACCATTCAGAAATTACGATTGAACTTTAACACGCGTATTCTAAGCTTTGATACCTTACAAGAGTAAGATCCTTGGTATTTATTTAATTCACTCTTCGCAGCAATTTCTTCGTATAGGCCCAATTTGAGCTTTAAATTGAATATCTTTAATAACTTCTGGCTTTATCTGAATTTTAGATAAAAAGAAGCTGGTAATCAACAAAAGACAGCTTTCAAAACGAGTTATAAGATCAAGCATTTTAACTCGTTTATGAGTCATAAAAGTTGAATTCTCTAGAGGGGAATGCTATTTTGTTCCCCTAAACATTTCCAGGAAAAGCTATGTTAAATGATAATTTTTATTACTCGTTTTCGAGTGATGCTCAAAATGAAATTTACGATTATATAAAATCTCTTCATATCTACAACAAAACAGAAGACGCAAAAATTTTAGACGCAGAAGATTGTCCAACTTTTAAACGTGAAATGGAAGAAGTTAGAAACGAATTAGAAAATGGAAAACGAATTGTTATCGTGAAACCATTTATTGATCTTCACAATAAATATACAATCCTAGAGCAACGAACAATCTTTTGGTTGATGGGAAATGTTTTAGGAGAAGCCCTGGTTCAAAATGAAGCCGGTGATAAAGCTATCCTCGTTTATGATCGCGATCGTAAAAATTCAATGACTAAAGGCGCCCGTTATCACCAAACACGAGAAGGCGGAACTATCCATACTGACAATGTGAATGTTCCATTTAAATGGGAATATTTATTACTCGCTTGTATATCACCGGCCATGTCAGGCGGAGAAAATATTTTAGTAAATGCTATGAATGTACATAAAATATTGAAAGAAAAACATTCAGATGTTTTGGCAATTTTAGAAAAAGATTTTTTATGGGAACAACGTGGAGTTGCTGAAGCAACTTATGAAGCACCAATCGTAACTTATAATGAAAAAGGTGAACCCGAATTTCGCCACCTTCGTCCTTATATGGAATCAGCTCATACAAAATTAGATCGTCCATTAACTGATAAGCAAATGTATGCACTAGATACTTTAGATGCAGTTTTGGAACATTCTGATAATCAATACCGTCATACTTTTTTGGCAGGTGAAATACTTTTAACTTACGATGCTCAAGTCCTTCATGGGCGTACTTGCTTTTCAGATTCACTAAGTGCCGTAATGATAGATGATTGGATCAAGGATCATCATCAACCATTAAAAAGAACAATGGAACGGATCTGGGCAAAGAAAAGATAATAATTTTACTAGGAATAATATGTCACAATTAACAGCACTTATTTTAGCAGCAGGTTATGGCTCACGAATTTCAGATGTAACCACTGACCCTAAAAGCCTATTAAAAATTAATGATAAATCATTAATGGATTGGCACTTTGAGGCACTAAAAGCAGTAGGGATTCGCAATGTTGTAGTCGTAACTGGATACAAACGAGAGGTCCTTGAATCTTATCTTTCAAAGTTTAGAAAAGACTTTGATATTACTTTCGCTATCAATGATGATTATCGTGTAAAGGGAAATACTTATTCTTTTTATTACGGGCTTGAAAAAACGGAAGGCGACTTCTTGTTATTTGATGCTGATCTTATTTACGATACAAATATTTTAAGTAGTTTTGTTCAAGATGCTAGTAAAAATCAAATTCTTGTAGGTGAGAGTTCAATTGATGATATTGAATGCGCCAAGGCCATGATCGATAAAGATGGATTTGTAAGAATGACAATTGATAAGCGCGCCGTCACAATGGAGGAGCGCCAGCAATTGAAATTTGTAGGTGAAGCCATAGGGATTTTAAAATTCTCAAAATCATACCGAGACGACATGTACAATGCTTGCAAAAGTTTTTTGTCGGAAGAAGAAAATATTTCAAAGAACTGGGAACACGTTATGAATGAGTTTTTACTTAATCATAATATGAATATTCACCAGGCCGTAAGTGATCGCTGGGTTGAAATCGATAATAAAGAAGACTTGGAAAAAGCTAAAAGATTATTTGAATGAAATGGTTAAAAGAATATAAACAGTCTCTGAAAAGTCTTCACGCCGAAGAGCCTCTTGATGTCTATTTTTTTAGACCATTAGCTTTTGTTGTAGTGAAGACTTTTTACTCACTCCCTATTACTCCCAATCAATATTCACTTGCCGCGCTGATTGCCGGGATCGCTTCAGGATATAATTTTTTAAAAGGAACCTCTCTGGGCTTCAAATGGGGAGCATTTTACTTTTTGCTTTTTGCTATTTTGGATTGCTGTGATGGCATGGTTGCTAGACTTAAAAAAAATGGCACAGAGTTTGGACGATTAATAGATGGAATCGTTGATTATTTGGTTAACACCATAGTCTTTGTTACCTTGGCGCTTGGTTTGAAAAAACAGTATTCGCCAGATTTAATTCAACCATGGGTTTTAGTAATTGTTGCGGGAGTTTCAAAGGCCATCCATTCGATGTCATATGATCATTATCTTAATGAATATTTGTCATATGAAAAAGGCGATGGTGGATTTGTTGTGCGAGAAATTGAAACCTTAAAGAAAAAACTTGTAACGAATAATGGTACAAAAGTTACCTTTGTTCGCCGCTTTGCCTTAAAGCTTTATTTAGCCTACTCAAATCTTCAGGCAGGTAATCAAGAAAAAACTTTAGTTTTTAATCCCAAAACTTATTGTGATAAAAATTTCCTTGCGCTAAAGATGTGGTCTTTTATAGGACCTGCAGTTCATATTCTAGTTTTTATAATTTCATGCATTTTGAATGAACCGTATCTGTTATTTTTCTATGCCGTTGTATTTGGAAATTTATGGTTGGGAATGATGTTTATTTACCAATTAAAATTAAATCAAGAACTCACAGAGGAAAAAAGAATATGATAATCGCTTTGATTATTGGATTACTTACAGGTTTTCTTATCTGTATTCCGGTGGGCCCAATAAATGTATGGGTTGTGAATACTTTAATTAAATATGATTTTAAATCTGCTTTTGCAATCGCAGTAGGTGGATCACTAATGGATTTTGTCTATTTCATCTTAATACTAAGCGGTCTTTCTTTTTTTCATTTTTCTGTAACTACTGTTCTAGTTTTAAAAAGCGCAGGTGTTATTTTTCTTTTTACTTTTGGATTGCGAGAATTGTTGGTTAAAAAACAAAATTTTAAATTAGATAAAGATATAGATAAAAAAGATCCAACAATTATCGGCTTTTTTCTTTTAGGAGTTGCAATATATTCTTCGAATCCAACTCTGGTCGCAACAATGTCAGCTTTAGCGGCCGTTATTAAATCTTGGAATTTGTTTACGAATAATTTTGGAAATTATTTTGCTCTTTCTATTGGACTTGCTTTTGGATCAGCCTCTTGGTTTTATTTACTTCTAAAAATAGTAGAAAAATATCAAAAGCAGATTCCCGAAAAATTTTTTATTAATTTCAGCCGTGCTTGTGGCGCCCTGATCGTGCTTTTTAGCCTTTATATGGCTTTTAATGTTTATAAGGAAAACTTTGTATGAAAAAACCTCTTGTTAAAAAAACAACTCAACTAAGAAATATGTTGAACTCAAAAGAATTAGAATTTTTAATGGAAGCCCATAATGGTATGTCTGCAAAAATTGCAGAAGAAGCGGGATTCAAAGGCATTTGGGGTTCGGGACTTTCTATTTCAGCTGCACTAGGAGTGCGAGATAATAACGAAGCTTCATGGACTCAGGTTTTAGAAGTTGTAGAGTTCATGAGTGATGCTACGACTATTCCTATTCTTTTGGATGGAGATACTGGGTACGGTAACTTCAACAATATGAGACGTCTTGTGACAAAACTTGAGCAACGTGGTGTTGCGGGTGTTTGTATTGAAGATAAAATTTTTCCAAAAACCAATTCATTTCTTCGCACTGAGGCACAACCTCTTGCTGATATGGATGAATTCTGTGGAAAAATTAAAGCA
>JAURXW010000304.1 GCA_030654205.1 Bacteriovorax sp. | reverse complement strand
GACTTTCATAATTTTTGACCAATAAAGCTCTGGTGCAAGCGATTGATCACTTCGACTCCGTGTTCATCATTGATCATAAAACAAAAATTATGTTTACTGGCCCCGAGACAAATCATGCGCACATTAATATCTGGAATGGATTCAAAGATTTTTTTTGCTAGACCTGGAGTATGATTAATATTATTTCCAATCAAAGAAACCAAAGCTAAATTTTCTTCAACTTCAACGTCGGCGAATTTTTCTAAATCTGCTATCAAATCTCGATTAATCAAAGTTGAATCATCAAGAGTTAGTGAAACACTGATTTCACTGGTTGTTATTGCATCAACACTGACTTTATGGTCATTAAAAACTTTAAAAATTTGGTATAAAAAACCATGTGAATAAAGCATTTCAGGAGTTGAAAGGGTGACAAGAATTTGTTTTTTACGAAGGGCCATTGCCCGCACCAGTGGAGAGTGCTCCACATCTTTTCGCACCCATGTTCCACCTAAACTGGGATTAAAGCTTGATCCCACAAATACCGGAATATGAGATCTAATTGCAGGCAAAAGTGTAGCTGGGTGAAGAATTTTGGCCCCAAAAGTAGCAAGCTCGGAAGCTTCTTTAAAAGATATTTCATGGATGGCGACAGCTTCTTTACAAATGCGAGGATCAGTTGTGGCGATGCCAGCAACATCAGTCCATATTTCTAAAATATCCGCTCCCATACCCTCTGCTAAAATGGCAGCAGAATAATCACTACCACCACGTCCAAGGGTTGTGGTCATTCCCTCTTTCGTTCGACCAATAAATCCTTGGGTCACCATCACAACATCAGTGTGCTTAATGATTGCTAAATGCTCTTGGCATAAAGCTTTGATCTCGGCCGTTAATGGGCGCGCTTTTGAGAATTGATTATCGGTCAATAAAACCTCGCGAGCATCAAACCATTTTGCAAAACGATCAGATTTTTCTCTTCGCAAAACAATATTCATAGCTTCTGTAAATAAAAGTGAAGACAAACGCTCTCCAATACTTTGGATAGAATCGAGGGCCTTAAGAGAGCAGTCTTTAAGCAGATGAACACCTCTAGACATAGATTCTAGTTCTTCAAATAATTGGTTTAAGTTATCAATTTTTTCTGGGGTCATTTCTAGATCGCGAGCGATTTTTAAATGTTTAACTTTTATTTTGGAGAGTATGAGATGAGCGTTTTCCCAGCTATTTTTTTCAGCGGTAGTCGCTAATTCAATCAAATCATTTGTTGTTCCGGAAGTTGCGGAGACTACAACTAATTTTGAATTTTGCCCATAGGCCACCTCTGCACTTCGCTTCATACACTCAGCATCTCCCATTGAAGTTCCGCCAAATTTTGAAACAATAAACTGACTCTCCATAAATTTTTCCTACTGAAGTTAATACCGAGTAAAACAATCTGTTTTACAAAGCATTCTAAAAGATAAAAAATAGCGTGGAAACAAGAAATAAGGATAAATCGATGAAGAAATTAGGAATTATTGGCTGGCGCGGGATGGTTGGACAAGTTTTGATGGAGCAAATGATCGCTGCCTCAGATTTTAAACATTTTGAAACGACATTTTTTTCAACTTCGCAAATTGGTGAAAAAAATCCCATTGATGTGGCCAATAGCAATCCCATCCTAGGCGATGCTTATAATATCGAACAACTTAAAAAAATGGATATTATCCTAACTGCTCAGGGCGGAGATTATACCGAAAAAATTCATCCACAATTGCGGACAAGTGGTTTCAAAGGTTTTTGGATTGATGCGGCCTCAACTCTTAGAATGAAAAATGATGCTGTCATTATTCTCGACCCACTCAATAAAGATGTTATTCTGCGGGCCTTACAAAAGAATCAAAAAGATTTTATCGGCGGCAATTGCACGGTGTCTCTGATGATGTTGGCCTTGGGTGGATTATTCAAGCAAGAGGCCATTGAATGGATAACTAGCATGACTTACCAAGCGGCTTCTGGTGGTGGAGCTCGGCATATGAATGAACTTCTCAATCAGATGAAATTCGTCACCGACAAGGTCGTAAGTTCAACGCCAGATCAATCAGCACAAATTTTGCAAGTTGAAAAAAAGGTTAAAAATCTTTTGAGCGATCCCGCTTTTCCCAGAGAAAATTTTGGGGCCCCGCTGGCCTTTAATCTTTTGCCATGGATAGATTCTGAATTAGAAAATGGACAAAGTAGGGAAGAGTGGAAGGCCGGGGCCGAGGCCAATAAAATTTTACAATCTAAGACTCTAATTCCCATTGATGGAACATGTGTACGCGTTTCCACCATGAGATGCCACTCTCAAGCTCTCACTATTAAACTAAAAAAAGATATTCCTATCGATGAAATTGAATCAATGATTAGAGAGCATAATGAATGGGTGAAGTTTGTTCCCAATACAAAAAGTGAAACTCTTAAATTTCTAACACCTGAATTTGCTAGTGGGAGCTTAAGTATACCAGTGGGAAGAGTGCGTAAAATGAATTTAGGACCCACTTATTTAAATGCTTTTACTGTGGGAGACCAGTTATTATGGGGAGCAGCTGAACCGCTGCGCAGAATGTTGCATATTCTACTAGAACAATAGTAGTATCGGGCCATGGAAATATTAGAAGCAGTTTTAAAAGACTTAAAGGCCGGGCATTTGGTTTTGGTAACCGATGATCACGATCGCGAAAATGAAGCGGATCTTTTGCTGGCCGCAGAATTTATTACGGTTGAAAAAATAAATTTTTTTTTCAATCATGCTAGAGGCTTGATAACCAATCCCATTAGTTCAGATATTTCAAAAAAACTTGAACTCCCATTAATGGTTCCTGCTAATGCTGGAACTATGCTGACGGCCTTTACTATCAGCATTGATGCCATCGCCGGAACTCATACCGGAATTTCTTCGACCGATCGAGCGACGACTATAAAAAGACTAAGTGATCCCAAGTCAAATGCGCTAGATTTTGAGCGTCCAGGCCATGTATTTCCGCTCATTGCTCATGATAAAGGTGTTCTGGGGCGTGCTGGTCATACTGAAGCAGCAATTGATTTAATGAAGTTAGCAGGATTAAACCAAGTGGCCGTTTTATGTGAAACGCTTAACAGTGATGGGAACGCGCTTGTTGGTGAAGAACTTTTAAATTTTGCAAAAACTTTTAAAATTAAAATAATTTCGATATCTGAAATTAGCAATTATCTCTTGGCAAATCGGCCCTAAATTCTTCAACGAATACTTCAGAAGAAATTGATAATACACCCATAATATTTCCCGAATCATTTTTGCGAG
>JAURXW010000265.1 GCA_030654205.1 Bacteriovorax sp. | reverse complement strand
AATTTAGCATCATCGATATATTCCAGGGCCCCTCTATCTCTTTCTATTTGGACGAGAAACCTTAAATCATCGGCTTCTTCTACAGGAATTCTAAACGACTGATAGAATTTAAACTCAGAAAAACTGGCCAACATAAAGACTCCTTTCGAGAAATAATAACTATTCTCAAAAGACATATCGATATGTGTAAAAAAAACTTAAGCAATTATGCCAATAATAATTTGCAAATTAACATTAGTGATTATTTTTTTTAATTGACTGATTCAGTTCGTGACGGATCATTGTCTGAAGCTTTATTGTCTTCTATTCTTGTTGTACTTCCGACTGGAATGCTTCCAGTTTTAATATCTGGTTTTTCTTCGCTTTTCACATTAATTTTTTCGCTATTTTTTTCTTTGAGATCATGCGCGATCGCATTATGAATGGCCGACTTAAACAGTTTCCAATATTGCTCTGATTTAGAAGGATCAGATGTTGGAAGCTCAAGTGTATAAGTTGGGATGTCTCTTTCTTTTCCGGCCCAATTTCCAAGAGATCCTGGAAAAAATGGATAATTTTCAATTTTATAATCAGAGGCATCCTTACTCATTTGAATTAAAAGTTCATGAGCTTTGGCACCATTTACTAAGCCACCCACAATTGTATTTGGTCCATCGTAATCAAGCATTGTTAGTGGAGAATGAACTGAAATAATTTTATCTGGTCCGTATCGCTTAATAAGATTCATTTGGAAAATAACTTCTGGCTCGCTATTGGCAGCAAAACCAGGATTTCGTCTTTTATCTTTTCTAAAATTTGCAATCCATAATCTTCGAGCATCACGTGCCCAATCTTTTGTGGGAAAATTGCGATTTACATCAACTCCACGAGCATTAATACGAGAAGGGCGAGCTTTAAAAAAAGAATCGGGGTTTACAAGGGGAGCGACAATAACAATTTTATTAGAAAATTCTTTATTTATAACTTCGGGATTATCGTAAATTTCCTTGAGGTAGGCCATAATATCAAAACAAAATTTTATAGGCGTGATCTCATCTCCATGAACCCCACACATAATGATTGATATATCTTTTTGCTTAAAGGTGGGTTTTTCTTCGTCACTAACATCACCAAAAACTGTCCAAGTTAGAGGTTCGCCCAGAACTGAATTACGAACATGAATCCAATCATATTTTTCACAGTTACTTTTATCCCAGTTATATTTTTTAAAATGCACATCCATATTTTTACAAAAAGTATTTATGGCCGCAGTTAGCTTGGGTACTTCTGAAAAAGAATTAGTTGAAAAAACTATAGATAAAAAACAAACCGCAGTTTGCAACAAGGAAAGTATTTTGGAATGACGAGATTTCATATTGTGATATTATAGCTTTTAACAAACTAAGAATTCAAGTAGAAGAATTCAATCCCTTGGTAAAAAATGGCCGTTAAAAATAGATCCCAAATAAAAAGTGTTCTCGTGGCAAGTGAATCTCCCGACCTTTATACAACGAAGCGCCTTATTATGGAGGCTAAAAAGCTAAAATATCAAAGCGAATGGTTAAATCCATACCAATCTCTAATTGCCGCTTATATTACTCCACCTTTGCGAGAGAATTTTACAACTTTATATTTCCAGCGAACCACTGGTGTCAGGTATGACGATTTTGATCTATTAGTGGCCCAATATCACCTGAAAAACCTCGGGCACAAAATAACCAATCCAATCGAGGCCTCTACCCTATTTCGCAGCAAAGATAAACAGGCATTATTCTTTAGAGAAAATAATCTAAAATCTATCCAATCTATTTGCTACCGAGGATTTTTGAATGAAGAATATTGGGAAACTATCACGAGGCTCTCGGGCGAACAAAAGTATATTTTAAAAATGGTTCGAGGTAATCAGGGTATTGGAGTCAATTTAATAAATGGAATCCAATCCTTAAAAAGTATTCTCGAAACCTTTAACGCCCTAAAAGATCAAAAGTTTATTATTCAACCTTTTATAAAGCATAAAAAAGAATGGCGAATTTTTATTATAAAAAATAAGATTATTGCAATTATTGAACGAAAAATTGGCGATAACGACTTTCGAGGAAATTCCAAACACAATGTAGGAAAATTAATTCAAAAAATATCTCCAGAAATTCAAGACGAAGCGCTGAGAGGGGCGGCTCAAAGTGGTCTCGATTATTGTGGTATAGATATTATGGAAGATGAGAACGAATTTTATTTCCTAGAATTTAATCCTGTTCCAGGATTTGAGCAAATTGAAAGCTTAAGTGGCCTAAATATCGCAAAAGAATTAATAACTACTTTATAATAGAAAATCGAATAAACTCGATGGTATTTTAAGAATTGAGTATTCCAGTCTCTTTAAAAAACCTGTTTCATACGACGCTGCTTTATCGACGACTAAATTAGAATCAAGATTAATACTTCCAGTGATTCTATCTTCTGCATCTTTCATTACAACTTTTGCTAATTCAGGATTATTATGACAAGTCATCGTCATCTCGGCATTAAGATTAGCAGAGCGAGGATCAAAATTATAGGTACCGATAACAACATCCTTATTATCAAATACAAAAGTTTTTGCATGTAAACCAAAGCGGCCAATATTTTGTTGAGAGCTAGTAAAGGTATAATTTTCTGGCAAGTATCCTTTAAAGATATGGGCCTTTAAACCCTTTGCAAGCCAGTTTTTAATAATATTATCAAAAGCTGAATAAACAATAGGAACATCTGTAGAATTAAGACTATTTGTTAAAAGAGTAATTTCAATATTTTTCAAAAGAGCATTTGAAAGCACATCGTTGGATTCATTATCTACTATAAAATAAGGCGATTCAATAAAAATTGATTTTTTGGCATTATTGATTCTTTCAGCAAGATCAAACTTTATAATTCTTTTGCTTCGGTTTTTTATTCCAATGATAGGATATTCAGAATTAAAACTCATACTGTCGCAATTTCCGGAATACTCCTGCTCTAATTCAAGCTTAGCTCTGGCACGAAATCCTTCTAGGAAAATGTTATTAGTAATTGTTAAAAAATTAATGGCATCAGTAATTTTTTGGTTATATTTTTTTAAATCATTATAATATCTATAACTATCAAATCTTGCTTTTTCTA
>JAURXW010000263.1 GCA_030654205.1 Bacteriovorax sp. | reverse complement strand
TAATTATTTTATACTTTTCAAAATCAACCCTTCGTAGTTTCCTTTTATCACCAAGTAATAAAGAATAGATTTCAAATTCTAAATTTGAAAATTTAGTATATATTTCTTTATCAAATGTGATTTTTTGAAACTCTAAAAAGTCAAAATATTTGTGTGCAAAAATGATATTTTTGAGGTCTTCGAGAGGAAGCCTGTTTGAGATAAAGTCAAGAATTAATTTTGAGTCGTTCTTAATAATTTTTGAACTTGAACTTTCATGAATTCCAGAAACATATTTTTCAAAGACTTCAATAATCAATAGTGGGTAGTTTTCGTATAAACCAAGTAAACAAGTAAGGATTTTGTTTCGCAATATGAAGATGTTTTCATTAGGCAACAAATTGAAGTTAAAAAATGTTATCGAGTTATTGGTTCTATATTGAGAAAAATCAAAATGAGTCTTCAAGAATTCATTACACACCGCTAAAAACAATCGTGTGTATAAATATCCATTGTTCAAATCGACTCGTTCCCAAATACGATCAATTACTTTATTTTGAATAACAAATTCTTCATCAAAAACTCTTTTTCTAAAACCAAAACTTTCGTTAACTATTCTGAGAACGCCAAACAAGTCACTTGGGTTGGCATCAACATAATTTATGAGAATATCAATGACAATTTCAATATATTCACTTTTTGCATTTGAGAAATTTCCTAAGATTTGCAGTTCGGTTGATAGTTGCCAATTATTTAATTTATTGGAATCAGTAATTAAAAAAACTTGATCATCAAGAGGTTGGAATATTGATTTTCTAAGTCGTGCAGAAATAAACTGCAATGTTTCAGTGGGTAGTAAAAACCAATAAGATTTTGCAAGTTTTAAAAGCGATTCTTCATTTTTTGATTCTTCAAATATAATCCAAAGAGTTTTTACTTTAAGATCAATTTGGCTAATGATTTTTTCTTGGTTGAATACCGATATAACAGGAAATAATGCATCATCAATTTTTGCTTGATATACTGGGAAATAATTATTAAGAATATCAGAGAAATCCAGAACTTTTTCTTTAAATAAAGATATATAAAAGAAATACGTAGATAATACTTGATCAGAAAATTTCACAATTTGATTCTCGTACATATCAACAAATTCAAGTTGGTTTAGTTTATATGCACAATTCCAAAAATCAGTCGATGAAATATCAAATGATTGAGATATTTTTAACATCATCTCTTCATTAGTCCTATCAACATTTCGCAGAAAAGAAATAATGCCGGCAGTTTTAAGTATATTTAAATCGCCTATATTTTCTAGGTCAGATTTAATCGACTTGAAGTATTCGTCATAAAGAGCTGACGCATCATTAATACTTGCAAGATTATTTGAATCTCGAGCAATAGCAGAGGCCATCATTGCCAAACGGGGGTTTCCACTAGCAATTACAATAATCCTATCTAGATACAGGTGATTTTCAATCCCAAATTCTTTTCTGACAATTTCTTTAATTTGATCATCACTTAGTTGTTCTATCTCTATTGAATTGTGTGGAAATAAACCAATATCGTTAATTATTTTTTCAAAAGCATAATCTCTAACAGTCGTTACAATTTTAAATTGTTGGTTTTCTTTTTTATTTCTTAATATGCTCAAAAAATAATCAAAACTGATTACTCGATTTGCATCGTCAACAAATATTAAATATTTTCCAGGAAGCGAGAATTGTTCCGTTAAGTCGTCATATAAGTTTTGAGAAAAATTAATTATTGAAAATGCTTGATAATCTGAATTTGTTAAAATGAACTTACGACAAGCTTCTATCGCTAGTCTTGTTTTTCCAACTCCAGGTTTACCTAAAAGTATTACTAAATCTATATTATTCAAGGAATCTTCGATATCCTGAAGTTCCTTTTCTCTAAATTGAAGTTTCGTTTCTAAAGTAGTTGAAAATTTACTTTTTTTATAGGCAGTCGGGAAGCTTTCAAGCGGAATTATTTGTCCGGTATCTAAAGAAAATTTCAAAAAATCTTTCACTAAACTTGGAGTCAATACCAACCCGTTTGCTAGAGCACTTAAACTGTAATTTGTAAAAATTAATCCATTGTCTTTACACTTGTCTCGTAAAACAAGTAACTCGTCGCTACTTATTTGGCTTGTATAACAAAAAACTATTTCATCAATCACATTTTTATTTTGACATCCACTTATTTTTTTGATGCATTTATCTAGGTCAGCGACTAATTTTTGGGACGTTTTTGTTTTTTGGGTTGTATATTCTGCAAATGCGATTTTTCCATCATTTTTCTCAAAAAAAGTGTCTGGTGTTCCTTTCCTTACTTTGTTTGAGCCATTTTGTATACCAAAAGAATTTGGTTTACCATAACCAATTCTTGATAAATATGCATCACATAATTTTTGAAATTCACCACCATCCATTTCTTGGATGCTTGCTTCAATCCGGTTGATGTTAGCCATATTTAATTCTCCAGTTTTTTTTCTTGACGACCCCTTTACACAAGACCCCAATAAAATGAATTATATATGAAAGCTCAAATTAACAAAATTTAGTTATTGCGGATATAGTTTCTTAGAAACCTGTGTCTTTTCGGGGATTATTCTATAACAAAGTACCAGACTGATTCCTCAAAAAACATTTTTCAGAACAACTCTAAATGCTTACATATAGTTTTGTATATTTTTTTACCATTTGCAAAAAAGTCTTATAAAAACCCTTGACAATGGACTTATACTTAATATAGAATAAATATTCTATTATCCTATAGGTAGGTTTGTGATGGTCTTGAATCTTAAGAATTTCAATAAAAGTCACTCTGGTTTGTGCATAAAAACAAACCAAAAACAAATCAACTCAAATATGCAATTATTGAAAATACAAAGCCAAAACTGATTCGTTTTATTTGTTTCTCAATTTTTTCTGAAACAAAAACGAATCATCTTAAGAAAAACATGAAAACAAAAACCTTGCCATCCAAAAATCAAAAATCAGACCTCTTGTATAATCAATCCCATGAACCTTCTTCAAGCATTAACTGCCAATCTCCCTCTCTGCACCGCCATCGTCGGGGCAGGCGGCAAGACCTCCGCCATGGCCGCACTGGCCCGGCAGGTCGAGGGCGCCGCCTGGGTTACCACCACGGCCCACCTCGGCACCGACCAAACCGCCATCGCCGACCGCCATTGCGTGCTTGAGACCGAAAAAGACATCACACCCGCGCTTTGGCTGCAGCAAAAAGTTACCCTGCTCACCGGCGCCATAACGCAAGACAACCGCCTGCACAGCCCCACACCTGATCTGCTTGAAGTCATCCGCCAGGCCGCCGAACGCGAATCCGTGCACCTCATCTTCGAGGCGGATGGCTCGCGCTCCATTCCACTCAAAGCGCCGGGCGATCACGAACCGCCCATCCCCGCCTGGGCGCGCCAGGTCATCGTCGTCGTGGGAGCCTCCGCGCTGGGCAGTCCGCTCAACGAGCAGACCGTCTTCCGCGCCGGGCGATACGCCGAGCTCACCGGCTTGCTTGAGGGCCAAACCATCACCATCGAGAGTGTGCGCGACATGCTCCTGCATCCGCTGGGCGGGTTGAAGAACATCCCCCCTGGCGCACAGAAAGCCGTCCTCTTCAACCAGGCCGAAGACCCCGTCACCCGCGGCATCATCGAATACATCGTCCCCGATCTGCTCGCCGGGGGATATCAGCGTATCATCGTGGGCGGCGTCAAACACGCCCCCGATTCGCTAGAGAGTTATTGGTAAAACCTTTGTTAACCACGAAAAACACGAAATACACTAAATAAAAAGTGCAAAAAACAAAAAAACAATGCGTTTCAATAAAATGTGGTGGTACTGTTCATAATTAACCGATCTAATTAAATAATTGGTACAACGCTTTTTTGAGGTTTGGCTTACTTTTATTATTAAAGAATAGGTTTTTGTTCTTTTGATTTATCTTTTAGTGTATTTCGTGTGTTTCGTGGTTAAAAAGAATTTCTTTGCGAGATAATCTTTTCAGGGTCACTGTGACCCCCTCACAAAAACCACACTTCGCCTGTCACTATCCTCACATGCAAAACGCACCCAATCAAACTAAACTGTGACAAATAAAAGTTTACTGATAGAGGTGCAGCATGCCAGAACAAACAAAGTTTCGCAGTGTCGTCGGAGAGATTCTCTCCCAACTCTTAAATGTGCCGGTGCTTTCCGGTTTATTGATCACTTTTCTTTACTTCAACCTGCCCGCCGGCGAACCCAATGCGCTCAAAGGC
>JAURXW010000249.1 GCA_030654205.1 Bacteriovorax sp. | reverse complement strand
TTAATTCCAAATCGCAAGAAACAGTTATTAAAGAAAGTGTTAAAGAAGCAAGCTCACTTAGAATGCTGGCCGCTAAGCATTTTCATGAAGTGGAAATATTGGGGCCAAGACCCTCAATGATTGAAAAAAAGATTAATAAATTTACTTGGTCATTAATGATTAGAAGCTCAGACGTTAATCAACTCCATAATCTTATTCGAACTTTCAGCAAAAATTACCGCCCACCACATACTATCTCCTTGAAAATAGATGTCGATCCATATTATTTTGATTAAGTATTAAAGTAACATTAAGAAAATTCCGTAAAGACCAAGAGAACTACTAAGGCCTTCGGTCTATAAAGGAAATTTGAATGAAGAAAAAAACATCTAACGTAACTAATTGTCTAACCGTTTACTTTGCGATGAGTTTGTTTTCACAGGCAAGCTTTGCAGGAATAACTGGAGTAAGGACAAAACCAGGTGCGACACCTCAGTCAGGCAACATAAAGGTAAATGAGACGGTAACTCCACCAAAAGTCACAACTGATAACGTTGGAAAGTCTGAAGGAACCTCTGGAACAATTTGCGAAACAACAAATGCTGATAAAGCCAAATACTTTCCTTTATCTTTTTTTGAAAGTATAAGTTTTGATGGATCACCTCTGACTTTTGAACAAAAACCTGATAATAAAATTGTTGTTAAAATGCCGTCGGTGATCAGTAGTTGTGGAACATTTAAAGCTTCAATTTTAGACGATAGTAAAAATAGTGCCAGTGATAAGACCATCGTGATGGAATTATCAGATGGTAAAACATACGCTGAATATATTAAATGTTTAGAAGAAAAGAAAATTTTAGTTGATGGTAAAATCGATCACGACAAAGCTGAAGGCAAATCATATGCCGAATACTCGTCTGTTGTAGAATATAAATATGATAGAAAAAAAGATATTAAAGAAACAGTAAAACTTTCTTACGGGTTTCCCAAAGCATATATTTCAGGAATAGCAGATAAATACTTACCATCTTTTGGATTTGATAAAGATGTCAGCATTCCTGATTCAACATGTATGGTTGCAGAAAAAATTGGTCCAGAAATAACTTATATTAACGAAGGCCGAGATGTACTCATTCAGAAATTAAAAGACACTTGTCGTTCAGGAACTGCACAGGAGATTGCAGAGGCCAGAAAATCTATTGGTAATGCCGAAGCTTTAAGAGATATTGCCGGAAAACTTCAAGCAGAATTAGATGCAGGATATTTAGAAAAAGTTAAAGAAGATGTAGCAAAAATTTACGCGAAAATGACAGAGATAGAAAATAAAATTGGAAAATTTAAAGAACCATTCGATGAGGGAAAAATTGCCAAGTTAGTTGAAGAATATGCTACCCAGGCAAAAGAATTAGATAAAATATTTTTGAATCCGGCCATCATGCGTCTTGATAGTCTTGTAAGACAAGTTGCTGATATGGATTCAGAAAATCCCAGAAAAGAAAAAATAGAAAAAGAAATAAAAGCATTGAACGATGATATAAGAGCTTTTTCAGCTAGATCAAAATGTCTTCAACAAATGTATCCACTAATGGAGCAGTTTGCATTAATTGATTCCGCTAGAACAATAAATGATATACGAAAGAAATCATTTTTGTATTCAAATGTGAATAACGGAGTAAGCAATGGTAAAGGTAAATCTTTAACAATGGATGAAGCTCAAAGTTCACAAGTCGCCAGTGCTGAGCGATTTGAAAAAGATTTAACAGACTGGGCAGACGTAGCTGCTGTGAAAAATGGAAATGATTATCCACTAGTTAAAACACAAAAAGAACTAACAGCAGTAAATCAAAAAATGAACAATGATTTAAATAAATATCAAAAATATGAAAACGAAAAAGGTAATGAGTACTGTGCGAGCGGATGGACAGGATCTGTTAAAAATCCAGTTAAATGTAAAGAATTTCAGGCCGGCGCTCAGGCAAGATATAATACAATGATGAAAAGACATGATAAGGATCTGGCCTATGTAGGCGGACGCATGAAAAAACTTAACAGACTTAGTTCAGGTAAATCTGAATATGATCGCAAAAAAACGGCTAACGATATGCGGACTGGAAATACAAATGATGATTCGTATTATGGGGCTTCAAGTGTAGATTACGAAAGTAGTATGTCTGATAACTTCCCGGGCTACACAGGTTATACACCTTATGATCCTAGTAACTACAATATGGGAGGACAGCAACAGCAAAATATGAATATGGGTAATCAATACAATCCATATATGGTAAATGCTCAAATGCCTGTTCAACAAGGTCAATATCAAATGCAACAGCAACAGTGGCCGTCAGTTAGATAAATTGAAAATTAGTAATAATTAAGAATAAAAAAAAGCCCTCGTTAGAGGGCTTTTTTTTATTGTAAGAATAGTTTGAAATAAATACCAGTAATGAGAGTTGCTAAAATACCACCCTGCCACATCATAACAGTTGTCAGGCGATCAAACTTTTTATCAAATTTTTCTTCTATTTTAAAAAACTTTTCATCAACATGAGAAAACTGCTGATCTATATGTTCAAAATTCAGGGCAATCTTTTTAAACTCACCCCGGAACTCTTGATCCATATGATGAAAGTGATTGGTTTGAGCTTTCAATGAAAGTATCAACATATCCTCAGTTGAAATTTTTTCTTTTTCAACTTTTCCAAGTATTTCCAAGCTTTTTTGATTAAGCCAGTGATCGAATAATTCATTGCCAAACATGACCTCTCCCATGAGAAAT
>JAURXW010000245.1 GCA_030654205.1 Bacteriovorax sp. | reverse complement strand
TCCTTTTCTTCAGGAATCATAGCACGTTCCATTTCATCAACTTCTTGTAAGTAGCTCGGATTTTGTTTTAAAAATTGAATTTGTATCAGTGATTTTTTAATTTCTGGATTGAGTTTTGTTTTTGTTTTTCTTTCGGTATTTTTAAGTATTATTGAAAGATCATTTTTTCTAACATTGGCTTTATTCCAGTTAGATTCTTGTCCAGATATTTCAAGCTTCAGTGATAAGTTTGCAATTTCAGCACTTATTTTTTGTATTTTAGATCCTTCATTTAATTTAGCTACAAGCTGATTTAACTTTATATTCTCGGCCAGGATTTTTTTTAAATATTCTTTTTTTAATTTATTAAGTAGATCATTTTTTTTATTTTGTATTTCTTCTTTGTACTTTTCTTTTAGGCAAGTTCGAATGGCCTCGCGGCTTTCATAGTAAGCATCGTTGATAATTTTTTCACCTTTTTCGTTTTGATAAATAATTGAATTATTTATTTTAACTTCACTTTTTTCACAAAAATCTTTGATGGAGCAGTAGGTCTTAGTAAAATCTTGCTGAGTGCTAGGTAAGCAGTCAGGTGTTTTAGACTTTAGGGTTTCATTAATTTCTTTTTTAATGGATTGATAATTCTTGATGGCATTTTCTAGCTCAGGATCACTTTGACCAAAAACTTGAGTAGAGTTAATAATTATCAAAATATAAAATAAATAATTTCGCATTGATAACTAATCGGAATTTTGATCTAAAAGCATAAGTAAACCCAAGTTTTTCACTTGTACAAGCAAGAAATAGGTTTATTTTTGACCTATTTTAAGCTATTTTGTGAATATCTTAACTAACCAAATGAAACTACTGATAAAAATTAGGGCGTTGCATGCTAAAAATTAATAAAAAAGTCGAATATGCTCTGATGGCCTTAAAGTTCATGGCAGACAAAGCGGCAACTGAGTCTGAAAGTGACAAGCGCCATGATCATGGCCTGACCTCGGCCAGAGAGATTTGTGATCAATTCAATACTCCTTTTGATACAACCGCTAAAGTTATGCAGTTGATGAATAATCAAGAAATTCTCAAATCAGTCAAAGGTATCAAGGGTGGCTATTCCCTGAATAAAAATTTAAGCGATATAACTTATATGAATTTAGTCCGCTTAATCGAAGGCAAAGTTGTTGGACGAGTTTGCACAAGTGAAAAAGGAACTTGTGAACTTTTTAACAAATGTAATATCACTACTCCTTTGGAGCTGCTCAATAGAAAGCTTAATGTTTTTCTTGAAACACTGACACTGGCCGAGCTTCTTCAGGGAACTGAATTTAATCCTCATCATGTTCACACTAATTTTGAAGTTAACTCTCCGGAGAAATCTCTATGAGTACAGATATTTTAAATTCCGAATACAAATATGGTTTTTTTACAGAAATTGAAACGGAAGTTTTTCCTAAAGGCCTAAGCGAAGAAATAGTCCGAATGATATCGGCAAAAAAAAACGAGCCCGAATGGCTTCTGGATTATCGTCTTAAGGCCTTTCGCCATTGGAAAACACTTAAACATCCTAAATGGGCCAAATTAAATATTCCAGATATAGATTACGAAGATCTTTATTATTATTCGGCCCCTAAAAAGAAAATAACTCCGGCCGGAAGTCTAGATGAAATTGATCCTGAGCTATTGGCCACTTTCGCCAAACTCGGAATCCCATTGAATGAACAAAAAAGAATTTCCGGTGTTGCCGTTGATGCTGTATTTGATTCAGTTTCAGTGGCAACAACTCATAAAGTTGAACTTGAAAAAGTGGGAGTCATTTTTTGCTCAATTTCAGAAGCAGTCAAAGAGCGCCCTGAACTTGTTAAAAAATACCTGGGAACAGTTGTTCCCTATTCAGATAATTTTTATGCTGCTCTTAACGCTGCTGTTTTTTCTGATGGCTCATTTGTCTATATTCCAAAAGGTGTTAAGTGCCCATTGGATTTATCTACATATTTTAGAATCAACGCCAAAGAAACAGGACAGTTTGAAAGAACTTTAATCATCGCTGAAGATAATTCTTTTGTTAATTATCTTGAAGGTTGTACTGCTCCCCAAAGAGATGAAAATCAATTGCATGCGGCCATCGTTGAATTAATTGCTCACGATAATGCTGAAATAAAATATTCAACAGTTCAAAACTGGTATGCAGGCGATAAAAAAGGCATTGGCGGAATTTATAATTTTGTTACAAAACGTGGCAACTGTCTTGGTGTGAATTCTAAAATTTCATGGACTCAAGTTGAGGCCGGTTCTGCAATCACTTGGAAATACCCGTCTTGCAATCTTATTGGAGATGGATCTGAAGGAGCTTTTTATTCAGTGGCCTTGACTAATAATTTTATGCAAGCAGATACAGGGACAAAAATGGTTCATATTGGAAAAAATACCAAGTCTACCATTATTTCTAAAGGTATTTCAGCAGAACAATCAGAAAACAATTATAGAGGCCTGGTTAAAATTATGCCAAGTGCAAGTGGTGCACGCAATTATTCGCAATGTGATTCAATGCTAATTGGCGATAAGGCGCAGGCAAACACATTTCCCTATATAGACGTTAAAAATAATACGGCCGTAGTGGAGCATGAAGCTTCAACTTCTAAAATTAGTGAAGAGCAACTTTTTTATCTAAAGTCCCGTGGGCTTTCGGAAGAAAAATGTATCTCGATGATTGTTAATGGATTTTGCAAGGACGTTTTTAAAGAACTTCCCCTAGAGTTTTCAGTAGAAGCAGTAAAATTAATAGAAATGAAATTAGAAAATAGTATCGGGTAAAAGGAAAATAGTTATGATTGAAATTAAAAATCTCCACGCCAGTATAGACGCTAACGGAGAGACCAAAGAAATTTTAAAAGGAATTAATCTGTCAGTAAAAGCAGGTGAAGTTCATGCCATTATGGGACCTAACGGTTCAGGAAAAAGTACTCTTTCAAAAATTATCGCAGGTCATCCGGCCTTCAATGTTACAGAAGGAAGTATTACTTTTAAAATAAATGCCAAAGACCGAAATCTGTTTGAACTTGAAGCAGATGAACGGGCCAAAAGTGGAATTTTTTTAGGGTTTCAATACCCCGTAGAAATTCCAGGTGTTACTAATTTTACTTTTTTACATGAGGCCTTCAATGAAACATGTAAATTTAATGGCGCACCTGAAATGAATGCTTCGGATTTTAGAAAATTTCTGGCACCTAAGCTTGAATTATTAGAAATGAATGAAAGTTTTCTTGATCGACCAGTCAATACCGGATTTTCTGGCGGTGAAAAAAAGAAAAATGAAATCCTTCAAATGGCAGTCCTCAACCCCAGATTGGCCTTATTAGATGAAACTGATTCAGGTCTAGACATAGATGCTTTAAAAATTGTTGCCAAAGGTGTTAACGCCCTTAAGAGCCGCTACAATGCTACGATTTTGGTGACTCATTACCAACGCCTTCTCGATTATATCGTTCCCGATCATGTTCATGTTTTATATCAAGGACAAATTATTCGATCTGGTGGAAAAGAGCTTGCCTTCGAGCTGGAAGAAAAAGGTTACGAATGGGTTATTAAAGAATTTGAAGAAAAGAATCTTACGAGATCATAATTATGGAAAATATATTAAAGGCCGAGCTCTTAAAAAACTCTGAGGCCATATTAAAGAAGGCCCATGACTTAAGCCCAAGTTATCAAAGTGCGATGAGAAATGCTCAACTCCATTTTGATTCACTAGGTATTCCTTCCAAGAAAAATGAAGATTGGAAGTATACTAGTATTGCAAAAAATTTAGCACCTCGCTTTTATGATCAGCAAGAAAGTATCATTCATGATCTTCCAAAAAATATAATTGATCAGCGCGGAATGATTATTTTTAACAATGGAATTTTTAATAAATTTCTTTCCGTACTTCCAGCTGGAGTTGAGTTGGATGCGCTTTGTATAGAAGCTAATTTTTACGACACTTTTGATTCATTAAACTTTGGGGTAGCACTGTCTCCTCTATCGCTTAAAGTTTTAAAAAATACTGTTCTTGATTTTCCAATCAGCATCATACATTTAGTTGATGACGTTGGAGTGAACAAAATAATTTCTCCTAGACTGACAATAACGACTCATGAAAATTCAAAGGTTAGTTTCTTGGAATTTTTTACCAGTACCTCTAAAAACAAATTGCAGTATACAACTAACGCTGTGACAAAATTTAATCTTTTACCTAATTCTCAAATTGAGCATGTCAAAATTCAATCAGAAGCAAGTGAAGCTGTTCATATTGGATTAACTGAAGCAAGAGTAGACCGTGATGCAATTTTTAAATCTATGACCCTTGATTATGGAAATTTGACAGCTCGACATAATATTAATATTTTGCTCAACCAAGCAGGTGCACAGACCTCAGTGCACGGGTTATATGCTCTAAAAAACTCAGAACATACCGATGTTTTTTCTACCATTACCCACGTTGCTCCTCATACAACTTCTGAGCAGTTATTCAAAGGTATTTTAGCTGGAAGTTCTCATGGAATTTTCACCGGAAAAATTATTATTAATAAAGACGCACAACAATCTGCATCTTCGCAATTAAATAAAAATTTAATCCTTTCAAAAATGGCCCATATTGATACCCGTCCTCAACTGCTCGTTCATGCCGACGATGTAAAATGCTCTCACGGGGCCACAGTCGGACAGTTATCAAAAGATGAAGAATTCTATCTGGAATCTAGAGGAATACCAAAAGAGCATGCTCGCAGAATGCTCTGTATGGGCTTTGGGATGGATGTTATTTTAAAAATTGAAAACTTAGCAATTAGAAAATTTGCTGAAACGATGCTTATTGAAACTTTTAAATCCGGTGCTTTGTTAAATTAAAAAGAAAATTTATGAATATAAATGAAATAAGAAAAGACTTCCCACAACTACAAACCCAAGTGAACAATCACCCACTGGTTTATCTTGATAATGCGGCTACTACTTTAAAGCCCCAAATAATGATCGATGCAATTGCCAATCACTATGCCCATCAAGTGGCCAACGTCCACCGAGGTGTTCATACGCTTTCGGAAATGGGAACTCGGCAGTTTGAAGAAACAAGACTAGCTGTTCAAAAACTCATCAATGCACGCGACTCTTATGAAGTGATTTACACAAAAGGCACGACTGAATCAATTAATCTTTTGGCCCAATCTTTTGGGAAGAAATTTTTAAATCCAGGAGATGAAATTTTAATTTCATTTATGGAACATCATTCAAATATTGTTCCTTGGCAAATGATTGCAGAAACAACTGGTGCAAAACTAATAGTTGCTCCAATAGATGATCTTGGAAATATTGATCTTGTTGAATACAAAAAACTCCTCAATTTTAAAACTAAAATTGTCTCGATTACTCATATCTCCAATACTCTGGGAACGGTTAATCCAATTAAAGAAATGATTCACGATGCTCATGCCGTGGGAGCAAAATTTTGTGTGGATGCAGCTCAATCAATTGCACATATGAAAGTTGACGTTCAGGATCTTGATTGTGATTTTTTAGTTTTTTCAGCTCATAAGGTTTTTGGACCAAATGCACTTGGATTTTTGTATGGAAAAGAAGAGCTGCTTAACCTTATGCCACCCTACCAAGGTGGTGGAGCGATGATTTCAGAAGTCACTTTTGAGAAAACGACTTATAATGTGCTACCAAATAAATTTGAGGCCGGAACCCCTGCGATTGCAGAGGTCATAGCTTTTAAATACTCGCTTGATTATTTAAATTCTATAGGTCTTACTGAAATAGCCAAAAGAGAACATGAACTTTTGGCCTACGCAACTCTTGAGATTAAAAAAATAAAAGGTGTACGAATTATTGGTGAAGCAACTCTTAAATCAGGTGTGCTTTCTTTTTTAATTGATGGAATCCACCCTCATGACTTGGGCACAATCCTTGATAAAGAAGGAGTGGCCATTCGCACAGGTCATCATTGTACTCAGCCTTTATTGAAAAGATTTAATTGTACGGCCGCCGCGAGAGCTTCGTTTGCTTTTTATAATACCAAAGAAGAAATCGATATCTTTATTAATGCGGTAAAAAAAGCTTGTGAATTTTTATTATAATTTTAGAAGGAAAATATATGGAAGCAACTAACAAAGATTTCGAACTAGACATAGATATTCAACCAACTCCTAACCCAAATGCTTTAAAATTTATTTTAAATACTCCTGTTAAGAATGTGGGCAACTCAACTTACAAGTCGCCAACAGAATGTAAGGATAACCAACTTGCCTTAGAAATATTTAAAGTTCGTGGAGTGGATCAATTGCATTTTTTTGAAAATGTCATAGCGGTCACAAAGTTTTCCTATGAAGACTGGGATAGTGTTGAGGCCAATATTATGTCTGTTTTAAAAGAATTTATGCCAACCCATAATCCTGATTACAATGAACCGAATCCTGAAGCTGATCGCAGGAATGCACTATCTCCGGAGCTTCAACAAATTGAGGCCATCTTAGATAAAACTATCAGACCAGGCCTTCAGGGCGATGGTGGAGATATCCAAGCATTGACCTACCAAGATAATATTTTAATGGTTAAATACCAAGGGGCCTGTGGCACTTGCCCTAGTTCTACGACTGGAACGCTCGAAGCAATTAAGTCTATCTTGAGAGACGAATTGAATCCAGAAATTGAAGTTTATATTGCGCCTGAATTTTAGAGTGAATTAAAAGTTTGACATATCAAACTTTTAATTCATAATACTAACAGGAGGATCTATGATCGTTCAAAACTGCACTCTCCTGTTAGAGATTATCACCAAAATCGAGTCAATGATTTCCGATCAAAAAACTCAACAACCTAATCTAAGTGATGAAGAAATCATCGATCAGATTAAAAAAAAGCTTCGTGTTGAAAATAAGCACTAAGATTTTTTTGCCTAGTTCCGAACTAATTCACAAATAAATCAGATCGCAAAACGGATCTCAATCTCAACAGGAGAACATTTTTATGTTGAATAAATGGAAAAAGGTATTAGTCGCTGCTATCGCTATCTCTTCACTTGGCTTTGCTACATCATGTGGTAACAACAGTTCAGCAAATATTCAAATTGCTGGAGTTCAAGGGCCAAACGTTACTCTTCTTCAAGATAACCTTCTTATTTCGATGGTCTTTGAAAATGTTCAATTGGACGGAGGACTTCGTTATAATATTCCAAAATATAAATATTCTTATTTAGAAATTTCTCCAGATATTCAGTCTTCAGGAACTCTTATGAGTATTTCAATATCACTAAAAGATATTGTTGATGGTGGTCTAGATACTCTTGAGCCACAAAAACTTCCTGGTGGAAGAAATATTCCAGGTGTTAGCGGCGGAGCACTTCCAGCAGTGGCCTTCTCTATTGAGAAATTTCATAATATGTCATTTTACTTAGGTAAAGATACATTTGGTATTTTTGTTCCAGCAATCGTTGGAGTTGATGGAGCAATTGCGAGCTTTAGATATTATATGAATGCAAAAGCAGCGGGAACAGTTTCACTTGTTGGTAACGATGAAAAAGGTGAAAACTCTGGTATCTTGCTTATGATTAATTTAACTGGTGCTACAAAATCTAAAATGATGGGTGTATACAAAAAATACAATCCGTAATTTTTTATAATCGTGACTACTTCCTAGATTTTGCTCTGTGGAGTAGTCACTTCTCTTCCAAGAACTGGTACTAGTATTACTGAAAGCATAATTAATCCTGCCCCCAATATATTCAATGGATTTAATAATTCTCTGAATACAAAATATCCAAACATCGCTGCGAACGGAGACTCCATTAAAAAAATTAAACCTGCAATATGAACTGGAATTTTTTTCTGGGCGACTACTTGAATTGTAAAAGCAATCATGCTGGAAAATACCCCCAGAAAAATTAATCCTCTGAAAGCCTCACTATGATAATCGGCCAAGATAGAAAGCCCGACAGGGCCTTTAAAAATAAAAGCAATGCTGACCGAAAATATTCCCACAAAAAAATTTTGTAAAAAATTAAACTCCACGGCCGACTCTATTGAGTTTGCAACTTTGCCAATATAGATAATATGAAAGGCCGCAAAAACCGCACATAATAAAGTTAATAAATCACCAGTGTTCAAATCTTTGACCTCAAGGTTGCACATGAGTGCCATTCCTATGAGTGCCATTAAAATCAAAAACCAAAATGATGTCCGGTATTTTCTACCTGTTAGCGCCATCATGGAGAGAGGAATAAATAATGCATACAGTGTAGTAATAAATCCACTCTTGGCCACTGTCGTGGTGCTTAAACCTAATGTTTGAAAAAGAAGAGTTCCCAAAAGAAAAATCGAGCTGATCATCGCCTTTTTAAGAATATTATTTTTTCGCCAAAATGATTTTTTATAGACAAGAAACGGCAAGCTCAAAAGCCCGGCCAAAGCAAATCTTAGAGCGTGGGACCACACAGGATCCAAGGCCTGGAAGGTCCATCGAGTTGCAATAAACCCAAACCCCCAAATGGCGGTTGAGAATGTTAAGAGAATAATATTCAAGATCATTTTAGGCCTAAATTATTTTCAGCAAAATAATACTTCATCATCTCTTCATGAGGAGAGCCTAGGGCAGGTTTATATTTATAAGAAAATTTTGCACGCGCTGGCAGAGATATTAAAATAGAATCCGTGCGCCCATTGGTTTTAAGCCCAAACATCGTTCCGCGGTCATGAAGCAAGTTAAATTCAACGTAGCGGCCTCTGCGATGAAGCTGAAAGTCTTCATCTTCTGTTGTATAGTCTTCGTCTTTTCTTTTTGAA
>JAURXW010000244.1 GCA_030654205.1 Bacteriovorax sp. | reverse complement strand
ATCTGAAGTTGACATGATGAACAAGCGCTATCCCAGCGCCCACATCACGCTCTGGGACTTCAGCGGTTATGGTGAAATGCAGTGTGAATTGATTCCGGGGAGAAATAATAAACAGGCAGCAACCCAATGGTATTGGGAGGCGGGTCATTTTAAACAAGAATATGGGTCTCGTATCCTTGCAAGTTTGCTTTCGAGTAAAAAAAATCAAATTGCTGAGAATCCTGATATCCGACTAAATGTAAGTAACCTGAATAAAAATCGCCAGAGAATACAAAAGGAAAGGACTTCGTGTCTTTCAACTTATCCTGAATTGTTTGGACAAGTTGACCGCTTATGGCAACTTCGAAGTAATTATCAGTAAATATATTATTTTAATTTTCTGAGCAATTCCGAGAAACCGGAAAGTTCTGCTTCAAATTCAATATCCGAAATATTTTCACCATCTAGAAATCTTCCTAACTCCAATAGCCGGGTAGTGTGATAATTTAGGCCTGGTCGGCAAGTCGTAGCGGATACTACTCCTAGCTCTTCCAACCAGCCCAGATGCTTTTGAGTGTACAGTCCACTTGGGTAACAAAAATGTTTAAGTTTGTGATCGCAGACTTTTTGTATAGATTTTTTGTTCTCAGCTATTTCTAAATTAAGTTTATTTTTATCTTCCCCTCCTATCGAATGACGGTGTGTGTGCAGCTCAATATCCACACCGTCGTTATGCATTTTTTTAATTGTCGCCATATCAAGGAGGTAAAACAAACGCTTTTTTTCGATATCATCTTGGTTCAATCCAAATGCGGAGGCGACAATACTCAAAAAATTTTGGCGTTCTTCTGATGTACTGAACATCGTGCCAATTTTCTGAAGTTCTTTCTCTAAAATGCTGATGCTTTTCAATCCCTGGAACTCATTTTTATGTTTGAAAATTTCTGCGAAAAGTGAAAGATCGATTTCTTTTTTTGATGTTTTCCAGCAAAGATATTGAATCGCGATATTCATCACCTGCGTCTGTTTTTCCGCATAATAAGTAGTTAGGTATAAAGTCCAATCGAACCCATATTGTTTGAGTAAAGGCCATGCGATCTTGCCCACGCCTTCCCATCCATCATCAATAGTCAACACTACAGAATTTGAAAAATCTGTTTTAGATTCGATCATATGAACGGCCTTATCTAAACTGATTACCGCAAATCCCATCTCCGAAATTTTGGCAAGGCGTCGCTCAAATAGGACTTGAGTCATAAATAATTTTGGTCTGAACAAATGCTCATCATCTAATGAGAAGCCGTGATAGCACAGTATTCTTAGACCTCGAGATGTGATCTTTCTTGCTATTGAAAAAAAACCTAAGTATTTAGCGAAATAGAGAATAATAATTTTGAATTTATGCATAATTTTCACAACAGACTTTTATTTTCTTCTGAAAATTGTATGAGATTTTTTCTAGGCCAGACTAATAAATACGCTTTTGGTAGATATTTTCCTTCGGTATAGCTTTGCTTTCTCGCTTCAGATTTTGATAATGCGCTACTGTCTTTACCTTCGTCCTGAATGAAAAATACTTGTGCCCCGTTTGCACATGGAACTTCTCTCAAATAGGTAAGGCGCGGGCTGATGTTTGAGAGCGCCGGGTCATAGAACCAACTACCTCCTTGCATCCCTCTAATATTTGGATTTAATTTTAGTAACTCACCGATCCTCACGTAGCATCGACTCCATCCCTCAGGGTTAAATTCGGTTAAATTTCCGGAGTGAGTATGAATTTCATAAAATGGTTTAAAACCTGCAGTTTTAAAAGTAAAGAAAGATAAGTTTGAAAGAATTTTCTTAAAATTAGAAAATACAATTTTTCGCGAAACTCCTGAAATTTCTATAAGTTGAGCTCCTGCAGGGACAAGCCGAAATGTACATATACCCATGTCCTTTGCAAAGGAATCATTTGACCAATCGAAAATAAAATTAATATCATTTTCTATTAATCGAAAAATCCGTTCAAATTCAAGTTTGAACATTTCAATAATTGAAGGCGGCACGTGTATTTTTTTTACCCGATGTGGAAAACGATTTATTAATTCGAGCAATACTATTTTATGAAATAAGTAAATTTTTTTCGGGTCCAATGTTTTTTTAAGCTCTTGATAGAATTTGGTCTGACCTTCGCTTTGATGATGGTATTTCGAAATTGATGAAGGGATGTCATCTAATAATGAAATATAATTTTCAATTCTTTTTTCTAGAATATTTCTATCAATTCCAATTTCCACACACAATTCATTTTTTTTTGACATGATTGGATCGTTCATTTGGAACCTCTTTTAAGTATCGATAGCATAAAATATAATTTTCGGATATTAATTTGAAACATTTTTTCTAGCCAATACAGCACTAGTTTTTGCTGCTCGCGTATTTAAATACAGGCGTGCCGGTTTTTCGATTAGAAAATATGAAGTAACACCGCTCATAATCGCTAAATTCAAACCTAGCCAAGGCGGCAGATCTTTCAAGTAAAATATTTGTTGCCATAAATAGATAGAAAACGAAAACTGTCCCAATATTTTTAAGGGTGCGAACGACAAAACATTTTTTACAATTGACGGCGCGGTTGGCAAGAGATTGACTGCGATAGCAAATAAACCAACACCTATGAACCCTCTGACTGGTAATGGCACTGACCACCAGTAACACGCTAACCCAAGCAAGATTATTGCTGGATAACATAGCGCCGGAAGAGTAGGAATTTTCACTTTTTGGAACAGCAATACCAGGAAGGCGGAAAATACTAT
>JAURXW010000002.1 GCA_030654205.1 Bacteriovorax sp. | reverse complement strand
ACTTTTTTGCTTTTTATTAATAGATATTCTAATTCAGTAATATCGGCTTCTATAAAGTTAATGTTCTTGTAATGTAGATAATTGTTCTTAGTAGATTTTAAATGAACTACATCTACCAAGTCGACTCTTTGAAAGTTTTTTGCCAATATATCTAATGGGATTTCGTGAAGTGGTCCCGATCCTAAAACTAAAACAGATCCCATTTTTGAAGCAAGTTGAATATTTTGAGTAATAATATTTTTACAATATGTCCTATGACTAAGCCATTGACTTCGGCATCGTTTTTCTCTTTCGATCAAAGCGATTGATTCATATAAATGCCCAAAGGCCCGGGCCTCTTTCGTAGTTTTAGAATTAAAATAGGCGATGAGTTCCTTAATCAAGATGATTCCATCAAAATTTACTTTTTACAGATTTTATTTTAAATCTTAAGCAGCTTTTTTGCCAGAAACTTTGTAGTTTACGTAATTTATGTAAGAGGGGATTATGGCGTGTATAAGATTCCAAATTATTTTATCTTCTATTCCATCAGTTTTGGCACGACTAAAAATCTCTTCGAGTTTTTCATCTAATAGGACGTAATCTATGGTGAGTCGGTAGACATGCTCGGATTCAACAAGCAACTCTTCTATCTCAGCTCTGTATTGCCTTAGTAATTTTGGATTGAAATCGTCTTGTGAGTTGGACATGGCCCTTGACCTCTATAGTTTTCAGATGTTTGACTATTATTGTCGGGATAATACCATTTTAACTTGAGCTTTAATTTCATGCTACAATAGATCCTAGGCTCTAGAGTTTTAATTTATTGGAATAAATCATGAAAAAATGGCTATCTAGATTAACCCTTGTTTTAGTTTTTTTTGCACTCTCTGTATTTAGTTTAAATGCAGAAAGGGTTAATGCAGTTACTTGTACTGGAGACAGGGATATGTATGCTGATGCCAGTTGTGGCCTATCAGAAGGCTTAGGAGGAAGTTTTAGTATCGGAGTTGGCAGTAATGCTGCTTGCAACGCCCTATGTGATGGGACCTGTCACGCTTCAGGTTGCCCTGGTTCTTACTGTGCATTTCAATATGTAAATTGCACTTATTAATTGCGATTAAAGATTTTTATGCCTCAATACAAATTCCACTCTACGATTAACATTGATTCCCTTAGATTCCTCTTCGGAGGAGGTTAGTGTACTGGAATCTGCAGAAGGGACTAATTGATCGGGTCTAACTCTAAAGTCCTTTATGAGAGAATTGCGGATGGCCATGGCCCGTTTAAAAGCAAGCTCCCAATTGGCCTGATCCGTTTCACCTTCACCTTTTTCGGTGTGACCAATAATAGAAACACTTCCTTCGTAATTTTTAAAGACGTCGGCGAGTTTAGATAAATACTTTTTTCCTTCGTAGGAAATTTCGGTAGAACCAAATTGAAAAATTATATTTCCAGGGATGGCAAATTTTAGATACTCAGCTGTGAAGTCTTCGCTGAAAGCATTCCCATCAAAGAGCTCTGTGACGAGCTTACTTAGTACTTTATGTTCTTGGAGAAAAACTGGTTTTGGTCTGGCCGGTTCAGTGATGTCTTTTTCATCGAACTGACCTTCTCCGCCACTAAGAACAGAGTTATTTGAATTGGGAGTATTCCCACTTTTTCCAAGTGAGTCACTTCCGCCTTTAAAAATTGTAACAGTCGTAAAATAATTAGCGATCGCTTTTTTAGTTTCTTCGTCTGCGCCCATTAGCCACATAACGAGAAAAAAACACATCATCGCAGTCATAAAGTCAGCGAAAGCAACCTTCCAGGCACCACCGTGAGCACCGGCATGGCCTTTGTTAATTTTTTTGATGATTATGGGCGCTTTTTCATCTGCCATGATGAACTATCCTCTAAATTGCGTTTAAATTATTTTTTACCCGCATTAGCTGTAGCTTCATCGACTTCTTTAAAAGTTGGTCTAAATTCAAGTGGAATTGAACGGCGACCAAATTCAGCACAAACTTTTGCGTTTACTCCTTTAGCATAAGCGAGAAGACAAATTTTTGCAGTGTTAACATATTTTGCCTCTTCACCCATGATTGTTTCAATCTTAGCAACTAAAGGTTGAATATATCCATAGGCAATCAAAATCCCCAAAAGTGTTCCTACGAGGGCCGCACCAACAGAGTGACCGATAACTTCTTTACCCTGGTCAAGTTTTCCCATAGTAATAACAACCCCTAAAACCGCCGCAACGATCCCGAGTCCAGGAAAAGCATCCCCAGTTCTGTTCATGGTGGCCACCAAATGATGATCGGCTTCATGAACTGAATCCAAATCGGAATTCATTAAATCTTCTAGATCATAAGGAGATAATGAAGAAGCAATTTGAACTTTTAAGGTATCGCAAATAAATTCTATCGCATGATGGTTATGTAAAACGGCCGGATATCGTTTAAAAATTTCTGAGGTTTCAGGATTTTCAACATGAGGTTCAATTGAAATTGGATTGGCCGAAGCCATTTTTATAAGTTCAAACATACATTGAAGCATTTCGATGTAAGACTGCTTGCTAATACCACTGCCCTTTAAAACTTGGAGAACGCGTTTGATGATTTCTTTGAACATATGCGGACTTCCGCACATAATCAATGTTCCTAAGGCAGCTCCACCAATAATGAGTAATTCTAGTGGCTGGATAAGGGCCGCAATATTTCCACCTTCTAATATATAGCCCATAACAACACAGACAAGAATGAAGATACCACCAACAATTGACATCATAAAAAATTCCTCCAAAGAATTAATTACTTATCGTCTTTGAATAATAAAGCTTTAAAATATGAAATTATGTTTAGAAAACTTTAATAAAAAAAGGGATTGTCCGAGTAAAATGCGCGGACAATTGGCTGTAGACATTTGATAGTTTCGCCCCAAAAATAATTCATATGAAATTTAAATGGTGGAATTCGAAATTGTTTTTGAAATATCCGTTAGTTGGTGCTTTATGTGCTCAACTGCTAAGCTTATTTGTTATTAAAATTTTTATCCAAGTCATTCAAACTAATTTGCAACTTTCGTATTTAGTTTTTTTACAGGCCTGTCTTTCGGTTTTTATTACCCAACAAATATTTAAATTACCAAAATGGTTTTTTTTCATTTCAATTTTATTTCCTCTGACTTTCGTATTGGCCTTTCATTTTTTTCAATTTTCTAGTTGGGTATATGGGGTTCTGTTTATATTTTTTGCTTTAACTTTTTCACATACATTAAAAGAGCGCGTCCCTCTTTATTTAACAAATGAAAAAACTTATCAGGCGTTAAGAAAAATAACTAAAGAGATAAATGCAAAAAGCATTGTCGATTTAGGCTCAGGACTAGGTGGAGTAGTGAGGGCCTTATCCGAAAAAAACATTTTCTCCTATGGAGTTGAGACGGCACCTCTCTTATGGATTATTTCATCACTGCTTTCATTTTTTTCATTTAAAGGAAAAATATTACGGCAAAATATTTGGAATACAAAACTTTCGGAATATGATATGGTTTATGCTTTTTTATCTCCGGCCATCATGGAAAAGTTATACCAAAAAGTAAAATCTGAAATGAGATCAGGAAGCCTGTTTGTCTCAAATAGTTTTGCTGTTGAGGGAGTTTTGGCCGATGAAGTTTGGCAATTAGATGATCAAAGGCAAACAATACTTTATTTATATAAAATCAAATAATTTTTTTATGGAGAATGCATATTATGAATGACATGACAGATGCAATTCAAGAATCAGTCGAAAAATCAGGTGAGAGTAAGCTCAATTCACGAGTGGCCATAATGGTTGCACTTACGGCCACAATCATGGCCATTTGTAATATTAAGGATGGCAATATTGTTCAAGCGATGGGCCAGGCCCAATCTCATGGATTGGATTCTTGGTCGTTTTTCCAAGCTAAAAGTACCAAACAAAGTGTTGCCGAAAATAGTTTGGAAATTTTAAAAGTTGAAAACCGCAAAGACCAAGCTTCGATTGATTTGATAAAACGCTTCGAAGAAAAAATTAAACGCTATGATAAAGAAAAAGAAGAAATCAAAGTAAAGGCCTTGGCATTTGAAAAAGAATATGACGATTTGAATGTTTTTGATGATCAATTTGATATGACTGAAGCTTTTATATCTATTGCGATTGCCATGTTTGGTGTTACGGCCCTCACTCAGAAAAAATGGCTTTTTTATTTCGCGAGTTCAATTAGTTTGATGGGAGTTATTTTTGGTTTGAGTGCTTTTATGAAAATTGCAATCCATCCAGAATGGTTGGCGAGAATTTTGGGTTAACGAAAAAAATATTGAGCTTGAGTGGTGAGAGATTTAGTCATCCCACTCAAGATCATCACTAATCGTAACACCTGAAACGGTGCGCTCTTTTTCTTTTTTGATGAAAGAAAAATTGACCTGATCAGTCCCTTCAAATGTTTCTTCAAAAGCAATTGTGATTGTGCGTGGGGAGCTGCTCATCAAAGTTTTCAAATATTGACCGTTTTTGATTGTATCCGGCACACTATCCTCTTCAGGATTTTCCATCTCAAATTCCATCATGGGTCTAGAAGATGTATTTTTAACAACTAAGGCGGCCTGAATTTTATCTTTCGGAATATCGTTAGTTAGATTCCAAGAACCCAAATGAAAATAGTCGAGATAAAAAACCGACTTTTCATATTTAAGCTTTCTAGGGATTAACAATGATTGCATGAATTTACGCGTTGAAGGATCTTTGGCTTTTTTGGCCAGTTTTTCACCCAAATGCCCATCTTCAACTCTAATAATATAAGCACCAGGTGCTCTAGTTGATTGAAACAATAGGTATTGGAAGCCAATACTAAAAAGAGTGAAAAGCTTCTGTTGAGGCAAATGAATATGGACTGCATCTGTTTCAATGAGAGTTTTGACACCCTCGTACAAATCTGACTTGCTTAGATCGCTGCTCATCTTGGGTTTTGCCTTTTTAAAAATTAGTGTGTTTTAATCCATTAAAGGACGGAGGAAAATTTTTAGTGAGTTTTGATGATCTTGTCAATTTGTTTGTGCTGCCTTGAGTTTATAAAATACCGAAAATATCTTAGGTAGATAATGCCTTCTCCATTGACTCATCTCTCTAAATTTCCTATTATCCCAGCTTAAAAACAATTAATAAAAATACCTTTTTAAATAAATATTACGGTAATTTTGATAACCATTTTTGGTTTAATTTTTGGAGAATGAATTATGAAACTAATGGGAAGAACCAGAAACATTGGGATCTCAGCGCACATCGACTCAGGAAAAACGACTCTTACTGAGCGTATCCTTTTTTACTGTGACAAGATTCACAAGATTGAAGACGTTCGCGGTGGTGGTGCCGGAGCAACTATGGACCACATGGAACTTGAAAAAGAAAAAGGGATCACAATTACTTCAGCAGCAACGACTGTTTACTGGAAAGGGATTGATGAAAAAGGAATTACATTTGCTGAAGACATAGATAAAGAATGTCGTATCAACATCATCGATACTCCAGGTCACGTTGACTTTACAGTTGAAGTTGAGCGCTCACTCCGCGTTTTAGACGGAGCTATTTTAGTTCTTTGTTCTGTTTCAGGAGTTCAGTCACAATCAATTACAGTTGACCGTCAGATGAAAAGATACTCTGTTCCACGTATGGCCTTCTTAAATAAGATGGACCGTATGGGAGCGAATCCTCATAAAGGTGTAGCTGCACTTAAAGAAAAACTTTATCACAATGCAGTTCTTATGCAGTTGCCGATCGGTGCTGAAGAAAACTTCAATGGTGTAGTCGATCTTATTACAAGAGAAGCTTATTTCTTCGACGGAGAAAACGGAGAGAAAGTAAGAGTTGCTCCAATTCCAGCTGACATGCTTGAAGACGTAGAAGCGTTCAGAGAAAAACTTCTCGATGCAGCTTCTGAATTCGACGATATTCTAGTTGAAAAAATTCTTGGTGGTGAAGAAGTCTCTGAAGCAGAAATTCATGAAGCCGTTAAAAAAGGTGTTCGTTCATTAAAACTTACTCCAGTTTTCATGGGATCAGCTTTCAAAAACAAAGGTGTTCAACTTCTATTGAACGCAGTTGCAAGATACCTTCCGTCTCCACTTACTTGTAAGAGACCAATTGCAATCGATAACGATACAAAAGAAAAAATCGAACTTATTCCAGACGGAACTAAGCCTCTTGTTTGTATGGCGTTTAAAATTACTGACGAGCAATTCGGACAGTTAACTTATACTCGTATTTACCAAGGGACTTTAAATAAAGGTGACACGATCACAAACACTCGTACTAAGAAAAGAGTGCGCGTTGGACGTATCGTTCGTATGAACGCTAACGCTCGTGAAAACATTGAAACTGTTGGTCCAGGGGACATCATTGCAATCATCGGTATTGATTGTGCTTCAGGGGATACTTTTGTTGGAGACGACAAATTAGACCATATTTCATGTGAAGGGATGCATATTGCAGCAGCTGTTATTGAACTTTCAATTTCAGTAAAAGATAAAGATCAACAAACTCGTCTTTCAAAAGGTCTGCAACGATTTATGAAAGAAGATCCAACTTTTCATGTTTTCACAGATGAAGAATCTGCTGAAACTAGAATTGCTGGTATGGGTGAGCTTCACTTAGAAATTTACGTAGAAAGATTAAAACGTGAATATAACTGTGATGTTCAAGTTGGTGCTCCTCAAGTTAACTATAGAG
>JAURXW010000216.1 GCA_030654205.1 Bacteriovorax sp. | reverse complement strand
TAATTAAGTGAAAATTTCATATTAGGAGCCAAAAAAATGAGAGTAATCATTTGCTTTCTCGGGATTCTTTGCTCATTTTCTACATTTGCATTAACGCCAAAAGCATTGAACTGTTCACGTTCAGGAACTGAGATAGTTTTTGTCAATGGAATTAGTTATAGTCGTAAAGATGTCAAGGACATCCTCCACAACGAAATTAAACCGTCTATTCCGACAAGCTACCTTGACAGCAAGGCACCGGCAGGATCTTTTGTTACATTCACATATTCTTATAATCACACAAATGGATTCCTCAAAGATTTATTAGAATCAAGTGTTCAAAAAATTTCACAAAACTTTAATGTTTCCCCTAACGAAGCCTTCATTGCTGCATATTATTTTACTTACAAAGGGGCTTTGACTGTTAACTTTATAAGCAGCATTTTTACAACCAAGACAGTTTCATTTGGCAGTGTTTTTAACTACCTCACTTCTTATTTTTCACCAAATACCTTAGATAAAATGGTTCAAGATTCAATTACTCAAAATGTTTCGGATAATAGTAATCTTAAGACAAGTATTTCTTCTACGCTTCTCTCTGGAAATAAGTTAATTATTATTTCAGAGTCGCAAGGAAACTTTTTCGTGAATTCTGTTATTAGGGATTTCCAAAATGGTCAACTCTTAAACAATGGTGCGAAGACTGGCCGATATGAAGATTTTAAAGATTACGTCGGACAAGTTCAAATTTCTCCCCCAACCAGATCAATTATTGATAAAAATAGAGTTGTGTTGAATGATAAGGATGTTATCAACCTCGTCTTCTTTGATAGACCAGAAAGTACATTTAATTATTTTGAAGTTCCGGCCATTGACCCAAGAGGAATCGATCACTATTTAAATCACATGATCACTTCGACCTATTTGAATGATTATGACGTTGGGACTGGTAGTTTACCAGGTCTAAAAGATTTTACTCTTCAGTCGGTAGTAAATGTCGCTAGCTTACTCGAATCAAATTGTCCCAAAGCTGTTATAAATTATACTAAGAGCAATCTTCAGGTAAATTTTAATTCAACCGACCCGCAAAACTCAAGTGCTACTGGCTTAACGTATTCTTGGAATTTTGGCGATGGCCAGTTGACGAATACTGCTTTCAAAACTCTCTCGCATAATTATGCACAGGCCGGAACTTATAATGTTTCTTTAACTGTGACTGACTCTTTTGGGGCCAGTGCCGAAGCGACAGCAAGTGTAGTCCTTGCTGGTGATACAGCGATATACACATTCTGCAACTCTGGACAACAAGATAGAACAGGAGCAAGTTTGGAGATGGATTTCATTGTTGATGGTAAAATTAGCTTCTCTTTACACCATGATGCTAGAGATCCATTTTCAAATCAGCCTAATATATGTGAATGTAAACAACTGGAACTTTCTAAAAAAACAAATTTTGTGAACGTAACAATTAATGGACAATGGCCGAGATATATCTACTTTAGTTATCAATCCAATATTGATGGTAAATATCCACTCTTGTATGGAGCTGTTGGGACAGAACCATATCTTGTTATCAATCCAGGCAATCTCTATCAGCAGTTCAATTGCAGCCAACTCATATATAAATAGCCTGAGTAAATCAATTTGATTTGTCGCAGAAGATGGAAAAGTTTTAAGAACGATGAAATTTTTTAGATCAGGTGTTTCTAAGGTCAAATTTTTGAAACTAACAATTTCTTTTGACACCTGTTGAAGTAATTAAGTGTCTTTTCGTCACTGGCCTTTAATGGCTATCAAGGCTTTAGCAAGTTTAAAAACTTGGCATAAACTCTGCAATTACTAAAGTACAGGAGATCAAGGATTGACCTCCACGGAAGTTCAAGGAAGATACTTTAAATTGAGGAGCTTTAGGATGAAGCAAACAGAAAAACTAGGAATGGTTGTATTCAAAATAGGATTCATTGCTATTGCAATCCTAAGCCCATTACAAATTTTTGCTACAACTCAAACTGGAGTGAGCTGCCCTCAGAAATTCATCGCGACTGTTACCAATATAGCTGATGTAGAAGCTGGAGCATTTCCCAAAATCGAAGTGGATTTCCAGGTTATTCAAAATCTTAAAGGTGATCAAATTACTTCAAAAAAAATTCAAATTGTTAAAGATGGGCCAATCCAATTCAAAAGCGGAGAGATCTACACAGTAGAATCTCGCGAAAATTGGCTTTGTTCAGCAACTTTATTTTCAAAAATTTAATAAATTAGTTCTAGTATTTGGCAAACTCTTCCATGGATGGAAATGGGTTTTATTTTAGTGACAATTTTTTACAAGGAAGTAAAAAAATGGCCCACACAAAAAAATTGACCGTAAGTATTATCCCCCTCTTACTTATGGTCATTTTATTGTCTTCAAAAGTTCATGCTTATACTTTGACCCAAGATTTTATCAAGGGTTATTATTGGCAAAGTTTCCCAATACAAATGAATAAATTTGTCACCAATCCTAGCGATGGTGCCCCACTAGAAGAACTAACTAATCAGGCAGTAGAAGATTGGGAAGGAGCTTCGGGAAAAAATTTATGGAATTTTACTGCTGTTCAAACATCCTCTGCTAATTCGGGAAATTATATTCGGTGGTCAGATAATTTTGGTGCTGAAACTGGATACGATCCAACCAAAACCTTGGCCATAACTATTCGTTATAATCAGGGAACTTATTTTCAACAAACTGTAATAATTTTAAATGGGTCTTTAAGTTATTTGAGACAAAATTGGGGTAACTCCTTAAAGACGACAATTCTTCATGAAATAGGCCATACCCTAGGTCTTGATCATAGTACTGCGAATGCTATTATGGCGGCCAGTTTAAGTTCGTTATCAACCTTGCAGCCAGATGACATTCAAGGAGTAAACGCAGTAGTTGATGAGACGCTTAGAAGGCAAGCAACAGGTTATGTATCCCCATATTCGACGACTACAAGTGAAAAATCAGGACTTTTGCCAGCATGTGGAACGGTCGAAGATATTGGAAATGGCAAAGGACCAAAAAATGGCCCAGGCAATTTTATCGGCTCGCTATTAATAGGTTTTTTAGGAATTGCCCTTGCAAACACAAGAAAAAAGCAGATGGTTTTAGTCGGTAATTAAAAGATAAGATTTTATTTTATCAAATATTTTATCTAGCCGATAAAATAGTATGAATGAGAATAAAACGGATTCTATTAATTATATTTTTTACCTTCAAACCAAGGCCGAGTTAGATAATTCATATTATGTAATGGCCGAAGTTCTTAATAAGATAAACATTAGTTTGTTGCCAATCTTGGCAGATGATTTAAAAAATATTGATCGCCATAAAAAATATCACTTAATTTCAATTAGAAGTGACTTGTCGTCAGCATTTAGTTTTATCCAGCTAAGAAAAACATTTTTAGATTCAGCAATGGCCGCAGGGAAAATTGCTCTTTTTGATGTGAGTTCATTTTCAGAATTAGACAATGCTTCAAAGTTTCAAAATAAAAACATGTATCGATATTTTCAGTTACCTCAAAATTTAAAACAAATAGCTATGTCGGTAGCAGTCGATTATTACCGAGATCGCAATTTACAAGTCGAATGGCCCGGAGGAAGAAGATCAAAACTTCCATCAATGGAAAAAGAGTCTTAATAAAATATGAAAATAAAAATAAGTGAAGATACCCAACGTATGCTGATGTTACTCAAGTTAGACGCTCGACGTTTATTTGAGAGAATAAAATATCGAGCACCAGAATATATGTATGACTTTTCATTAAAGAGATCAAGAGATCACTTTCCAGAAATTTTTAAAAACAGATATGACACTGTTACGATGAAAGAATTACTTTTTTGTGGTCAAGAAGTCATTGCAGGTCTAGATCAATTCTATTCAAAAGTCGATGAGATGAGATGGTATCTTAATCATACACAAGATATGCCAAATCGAGTTGAAGATAAAATTCATTCTCATATTAGAGAACTTGAAAGATTTTATGAAACTCTAAATTTATACATCGATGTAGAAATGGGACTTATTAGCGAGCAAGAAAATGTTAATGAAACAGATAACTAATATTACAATTCTATTAATGGTACTTTCTA
>JAURXW010000195.1 GCA_030654205.1 Bacteriovorax sp. | reverse complement strand
AAAAACACAGCAAAGTTTATTTATACCAATTCCTGATAATTAAAAATAGTGGTTGCGCTGCAGAAAAATTGATTTTTTGTCAAATTGAACCAAATCACACTTCGGTTCAAAAAAAACAATTTACAATACTCTGATGGAATAGGGCTAAGGCATTGTTTTCCTATTCGGATTTCCCGGGGACTTACGTTCAGTCTTTGCTTGTTTGTTATCACTGTGTGTTAGCTATTCGTAACTCGTTTTCCTAAGTACTATGACTTCTGCTGAATCTTGGTGCTTTGGCCCGTAACAAATGTTCGGGTAGTTACGCCACACATAAAGGTCTCTCACCTTCTGAAAAAATAATCACACTAATTTTACTTTTTTCTATTCATATTTGCATTTTTGGAATTTTTCATTTAGCTTCACTAAGTGTGAGCACAGCTCATGCAGGGTACACACAATCACCCTATTAATTGCGCTCACCTCTTCTGAAAATTCCTGCTCTATTTTCAGTTAGGTGTAGGCTTGCAAAGTTAAATGCTAACCCAGGCGGCTACGCACAACAGAAACCGCTGGCGGTAATTGAAAAAATGAAATACTAAATTAAAAATAACAACAATGAAACAAAAAATTCTTTTCGTCTTATGCCTGCTTTTTGGATTGATGTTCATTAACGCTGGGCTGAACAAATTTTTTAACTATATGCCTGTCCCTGAAGACATGCCGGAGGACTCCATGCAGATGTTTACAGCAATGATGCAGATTGGATGGCTTATGCCACTTATTGCTGCTGCTGAAATCATAGGCGGTATCTTATTTATCTTCCCAAAAGTGAGGGCATTGGGAGCCGTAATTCTTGCCCCTATAATGACAGGTATCATGCTCACTCATTTTACCATAGCACCAGAAGGACTAACGATGGTCCTTCCATTGCTTGCAATATATTTATGGGTGATTTATGAAAACAGAAATAAATATCTTCCTATGATTAATTGACTGGAACTTTTTCATCAACAATAAGAATACAAAATAGGGAACACAACCAAAATCACTTTATAATCTGCAATTTCAGCAGCCATAAGTTAGGTGTGGAACTTTTGGATTGCTGATGAATACATTACCAAGTGAAAATTGTGGCATAAGTCCGGCACGGAGTTTTAACAACAGCGAAGCGTCTCTATAGTAAGTTGACACGAGTAATAATTAAACTGTATGTGACGGCCATTCCAATTTAAAATTTGATAACAGGACGAATTTTTTAATAAAATAAAAATATGCTGACAAACGTAAATCCAAAAATGCCGATGCGGAACAAGTCCGCAACAAAAGATTTCTATATAAACAAGTTAGGATTCAGGAACGTTGGAAGCTCTGACTATGATGGTTATTTGATGGTTGAAAAAGACAGCATAGAAATCCACTTTTTTGAGTTTAAAGAACTTGAACCGACGGAAAACTATGCAGGGGTCTACATTCGAACCAATAATATTGAGCGTTTGTATCAATCATTTTTGGACAATAAAATAAGCATACACCCAAATGGTAAATTACAGACAAAAGCCTGGGGACAGAAGGAATTTTCCTTGCTTGACCCGGATAACAATCTACTGACTTTCGGACAGCAAATTTAATAAGATCCTGAACTTTGCAGATGTTGGATTTATCTTCATTGCCTGCAATCTCAAACGAATATTCAATTTGATGGGTAAAAATAGGTTGAGGGAATTCCATCATTTTTTCCTTCTTTGTTAAGGGCCTTAATTCAGCCCTGAAAATACATTTTAAAATCCTTTAACCCATATAATGCAGGGAACAGCTTTTTTGCAACAAACTCAAACTTCGTAAAAAAATACTTATTTTAGTCCAAAATTGGCAGATGAACTTAGGTTCTTAGACAGACAAGCAGTTGTCGGTCATTGTACAGAATGCGGCATTTAAAAAAAACAAGCAATGGACAGATACAAAGAAACATTTGAAACTTGGAACAAGGTTGCAGCAATATATCAGGATAAGTTTATGGATTTAGATTTATATAATACTACCTATGATTTTATTTGTAATTCAATTACCAAAGACAAAGCAAAATTATTAGAAATTGGCTGTGGGCCAGGTAATATTACAAAGTATCTTTTATCAGCAAGGCCAGATTTTGACATTTTCGGAATTGACATTGCACAAAATATGATAGAACTTGCAAAAAAAAATAATCCGAAGGCTAGTTTTGCCGTCATGGACAGTAGAAATATTGACGACATCAAAACAAAATTCGACGGAATAGTTTGTGGCTTTTGTTTACCTTATCTATCACCTGCGGACAGCTTAAAACTAATTTCCGACTGTTACAAATTACTAAATAAAAATGGACTGATCTATATAAGTTTTGTAGAAGGTGATCCGAATAATTCCGGGTTTCAAATTGGCAGCAGTGGTGACAGAATTTATTTCTATTACCATAATTTAAATGACTTGAAAACACAACTATTTGAGAATAAATTTAACGAACTTAAAGTGTTCAGGGTCGATTATAAAAAATCAGAAACCGAAAAAGACATTCACACAGTATTAATAGCAAAGAAAA
>JAURXW010000193.1 GCA_030654205.1 Bacteriovorax sp. | reverse complement strand
AAGGCAGAAGTTTAACTTAGAAACCTTCAAAATACCATAGGTGCTGTTTTAAAATCTTTTTCTTCAAAATGAAATTGAAAACAAAAATAATGAAATAACATTTTCGGCAAAGATTTATATTCGAGTTTTATCGTACCTAGTTCATTGTATTTCGTATGGGCAATATGGCCTAAAAGTTCCCAAAGCTCTCTGCCCGATTGCACTGAGTAGGCTTGTCTTTGATTCATACATGGTGGACAGGCAAAACCGCCTTCTTCAGCAATAAGATACATATCGTTAAATTTTTGCAAGTCTTCACCACACAAAGTGCATTGCTCTCTTTCTGGAAATACTCCTAAGTGTAGCAAGATCTTCGTAAGAAAAATGACTGAATGCGAGTGGGTGTAAAAAGCTTGAGCCTGAAGACATTTCTCCAGATGAACTAAGGCATTACTGAGAGTTGTAAACAATCCTACCATTTCAGTATTTTCTTCATGAACTTCGTGTAAATTTTCACTTGGAGACGCGCGGTTAATGACTTCTAAAAAAAAACACATTAAATAAAAAGCACTATGATTTAATCGTACCAAATCATGATGCCAAACTAAGTTCCACTCTTTGGCGTGATATATTTCACCAGTTGATTTACTGGTACGAAGTTCCACTGAAAGCATAAATCCCAATTCAATTATTGAAGATTTTTGTTTCTTGCCTCCTCCGCGACCACCATAAAAAACGATGGAAACTTTTCGTCCGGAACGCAATAGAAGATGAGCAATGATATGTCTTTCATCGTATGGGATTTTAGAGAGAACAATGCCTTCGATTTTGGTTTGCATCAATCTATGCCACTTTCGGTTTACAAAATGTAAACCCGACGCCTAGAACTAGTGCCACTTTTGTAAGAAAATCCAAACTTATCTCACTTACAAGCCCTGACTCCATACGAGCTATTGCCGGTTGCTTTGTATTTAAATATTCGGCCAATTGCGCTTGAGAAATTTTTTGAGAAATTCTTTCTTTTTTTAATTTTTCAATTATTTTTTTTTTTAGCAATACAATCTCAATGTCCAAATCAGATAATCCTAAAAATGAACCAAACTCTTTGCTTGAATTAAATTCTTTATTTTTATTTTTCATAGAATACTCCTAATTCGTTTTCGTAAAAGTTCACTTGTTCTGGTGTCAATTAATTGTTTCTTTTTAAGAAAAGCGTGAATTATGTAAATGGAATCATTTTGTTTCAAAAAATAAAAAACTCTAAATTCGCCAGCTCTGCTTGAAAGTCTAAGTTCATGTAGTCCTTTTTGTATGTTATATAGAGATCTAGAAATTGGCATTGACAAAATTTTCCCTTGAGCCAAATCTTGAAATAATGAAATGATATTTTCTTTAATTTCCTTTGGCGCTTCCTTAAGTTCTTTTTCAACTTGCTTCAGAACAATTATTCTCATAAAACATATACCATATCCGTTATAATTGAAAGTATTAATAAGTCGCTAGAGGTCCATCCCTATAAAATCAGACAGATAAATCTTTAACTTGTTTTTTAAGAGCTCCGTTTTACTAGAGTGAAAGGTATCAAAAGTATAAACTTCATAATCACTTCCTCTCCTGCCCCCACGCCCGATCATTTGTAGCCAAAAATCATAATTTTTAACTTCATAATTTATAAAAACTTTTTTAATTTCTGGAAGATTTACTCCATGACTCAGAGTTGTTGTTGAGAAAATGCAATCTACTTCATCATTATAATTTTTTAAATTTTCTAAAAAGCTTTCAACTTCACCTCCGACACAACCAAGACTGCGAAGACCCAATCGACTTGAACGCGCGACTAATTCATCCACCTCCGAGCGATAAGAACAAAAAATAAGATAGACATCTTTGGGATTTTTCTGTCTTAATTCCCTCCACATAGCACGATGAAAAAGTTCGGGAGTTAGCATGTGAAAACAATGCAATTCTTTTGGGTGACGATGCAGTTGATGATTACCATAATCAATATGAAACCATGTTTCGTTATGATATTTTAAATCTTCTTTTAAATGATCCAATAATCCAGAACTCATCGTTGCCGTAATTCCCAAAACAGGAGCTTGAGTATCTAAAATAGCAAGAAAACGATCATGTAAAATAGGACGAAAGCTTTCTCCCCAATGATAAAAAAGATGGAATTCGTCGAGGATAAAAATAATCTTTTCATTTTGTTGTTCGCAAGCTTCTAAAAAATCTTCAGATAATAATTCCATCGTCGCGACAAAAAAAGATTTTCTTGCTTGAAGAAAATTAATCATGCAGTCTTCTAGAGGAATATCTCCACCAGCTAGAAAAACATTCTTTTCGAGCGATACCAACTTTGTGTAAACCTCGTTGGCAAGTGCCCGCAAGGGAGAAACAAAAATAACTTTATATTGGTGATCTCGATAGAATTCGACCACTAGTTTTGTTTTTCCTGCTGCCACAGGAGCGGTTAAAAGTGTAAATTGGGACGGTTTAAATAGTTCTTCAATTAATTTCATATTCTTGATCATTCAAAATTCATTTGAATTGATAAAAGCCAAACTTCTAATTTTATTGACCCATTATGTTTCTTCTATTTATTTTTGAACTTGACGAAAATGTCTGCTGATGAGACTTAGAGAGCATGAACTCACTTATCCTAAAAGACGACAGTGGCATTATTACAGACCCTCATGTATTGGCCCATATTCACACCACTTTAAAATTAGTTATAGGTGATGAAGTGCGATGTACTGTTATTAATCAAGGTTTAAGTCTCGGTATTGTACTTGATCTAAAAGAGAATCATTGCTCTTTAAAATTGGGATCCATTACTCCTGGCCGAGAGCAATGGTTTGATTTGGTCGTTGGGTTATCTCGCCCTCAAACTACTAAAAAAATATTAGAACATGCGTCTACCTTTGGAGCGCGTCGTTTTCATTTTTTTAAAGCTGCTCTTTCTGAAAAAAGCTATTTAGACTCAAAGATTTTTGAAAATAAGGCCTATGAAGAATTTTTGCTTACAGGACTTTCACAAGCCGCTATTTACACCCAACTCCCAGAATTTAAGTTGGATATATATAACCCAGCTGAACAATACTCCAATGCCCCTCAAAAATTTATATTGGATTTAAAAACCGACAAAAGTTTTTTAGACACCGAAATTGATTTTAATAAACCTATTACTTTGGCCATAGGGCCTGAGCGAGGTTTTATCAATCAGGATATTGAACGATTCCATCATGCTGGTTTTACTAGCATCAAAATATCGTCTAGCATTTTGCGCGTAGAACATGCTGTTTATTCCGCCATTTCCCAGCTAGAATTGTTAAGAAAGCGTTTTTAAAAGGATAAAACTTATGCTTAAAAAATTAGAAATATTATTTGATGAACAAGTTAGACCGGCACTTGCTGCTCATGGTGGGAACGTGGAAATTATTGATATTGATAACGATAAACTTTTTGTCCGCTTATCTGGCGGATGCCAAGGATGTGCGAGTTCAAAGGCAACACTAAAAGATGGTATTCAAACTTTAGTGAAACAAAACTTTCCAATGATTTCAGAAGTTGTTGATTTAACCGATCACGTGAATGGCGAAAATCCTTATATGTAGTTTTCTATTTTAAGAAAAACCTGCTCAGGTTTAAAATAATTCAAACAATGCATATTATCTTCCTTTAAATCACAAATACTAAGTCCACAGTAATGGTGTAAACGCGTTCTACAAACAAGATTTTCAAGATAAAAATAAGGATGCTTTTCAGGATTATAGGGATGCCATTCATTGGCGGGCTCTGGTCCAAAAAAAGTAAATGTTTTAATTCCCACTGCAACTGCTAAATGCTTTAACCCAGTGTCATTGCCAATATAAAAAGAAGCTGCTCTAAAAGCAGATGGCAATTGCTTTAAACTCCATTCAACTATTGAAACACCGGCCGGTAATCCCAAGCTAAGCAGTTTTTCCTTAATCAATTTATCATCAGCATTTTTAGAAAGTGGGATAACAATCGAAATACTTGGGTCTTGTTGATTAATTAACTGGGCAAGGGCCAGATAATTCAAAAGCGGCCACATCTTAGTTGCTCTGGTGGCAACGACTCCCATAATAATTATTTTTTTGGGATAACTAAATTCATTATCACTAGGAGTTATGGCAGGCGCAAAATTTAAATAATTTGGCCTTTCTCCATCTCCTAAAAATGAAAAAACTCCATCGAGATCGCGTTGAATCAAGGGCAAAATTTTACCCTGATCAATTACACCTGTTTTTTCTTTTAAATGATGGTTATGTGCCGTGTATCGAATTCCCAAAACAAAAGAAATTATTTTAAAAATCTTCGATCCTCTTCCTGACTGATGCATTTCATGAATATGCTCAATTTTTGAAGCCTTTATATATTTAAATAATTTTAGAATATCTTTAATAGATGAAAGCGCTAAGGGATAAATACTATCGGCCGCAGTATTGGACTCACTATAAAGCGGCGCAATCCATTGAGGAACGGCATAAATGATGTTACTCTCAGGATATAAAAGTTTTAAGTACTGAACCGCCGAGAGTCCCATAATGGAATCCCCTAGGGCACGGTTTTTTACCAGCATAATAGTTGGAGCTTTTGACATTTGAGGTGGCCTTTCAATGATCAAGTTAACTGTAGCAATAATAACTTACAACGAAGAGAAGAACATTGGTCGTTGCATCAGCTCCGTTTTATCCATTGCGGATGAAATTTTAGTCGTTGATTCTTTCTCTACCGATAAAACGGAAGCAATCTGCAATGAGCATGGTGTCCGTTTTATAAAAAATGCATTTCAGGGTCATATTGAGCAAAAAAACTTTGCCTTAGGTCTCGCCCAATTTGAATATGTCCTCTCGCTTGATGCCGATGAAGCTCTCTCGCCTGAGTTGCTGGAAGAAATAAAAAAAATTAAACAAAACTTTATATTAAATGGTTATCGCTTTAATCGATTAACTAATTACTGCGGACACTGGGTTCATTATTGCGGGTGGTATCCAGATACCAAATTGCGTTTAGTTAAAAAATCTCAAGCGACATGGAAGGGAGTTAACCCGCATGATATTTTGGAATTAAATTCTAAAAAAGATGAAGTCGGATTTTTATCAGGTGATTTGCTCCATTACTCTTATGATTCTATAGCTTCACATGTGAGACAAACTGACAAATTTACCACGATTGCAGCGAAGGCCGCTTTTGCGCAAGGAAAAAGATCAAGCCTTTTTAAAATTGGTACTCGCCCATTTTTAAAATTCGGTCGTGACTATTTTTTAAAACGCGGATTTTTGGACGGCCGATATGGCTTTATCATTTGTTTCATTAATTCACTCTCGGCCCTTTTAAAATACTCAAAACTTTTTGATCTTCAATTAGGAAAAAAGATATGAAAATTGTTTTCCAACACAATGGTGTTCTGCCTGTTTTAAAATATGGTGGGATAGAAAGAATAATTTTTTGGCATATGAAAGAATTGGCACGCATGGGCCATAAAGTTATTCTGATTGGTCATGCAGAATCTAGTGTAAGAGAGCATGGTATCGAGCTTATTGCTCTCCAACCCGATGTTGACTGGACGACACTTGTGCCAAAAGACACAGACATCATTCATTTATTTTATAATTATAAATTTCCTGGAAATATTCCAACGATAAATACAATTCAAGGCAATGGAAAAATTGGAGAAAACTTTATTAAAAATACTGTTTTTGTCTCTAAAAAGCATGCTGCTATTCATGGCTCGGATCAATTTATTTACAATGCACTTGACTTGGAAGAATACCCTTTTAAGCTGACCGAAAAAAAATGGGATCATTTTCTCTTTTTGGCCAAGGCTTCATGGCGAGTAAAAAATCTTGCTCACGCTGTAAAAACATGTCGAAAATCAAACAAGCATTTACATATCGCCGGAGGTAAATGGTGGGGAATTTCTCGCTATATTCATAGCTTTGGAATGGTTGGTGGTGAAGAAAAACTCAATATCATTCGCTCTTGTGATGCACTTTTATTTCCAGTGCGATGGCACGAGCCATTCGGAATTGCCATTATCGAGGCAATGTCTCAAGGACTTCCAGTTGTTGGCTCACCTTTTGGAAGTTTGCCAGAACTTATTACCTCGGAAGTTGGATTTATTGTGAATAATCATGATGAACTTTTGATGAAATTAAAAAATCCCGGGAAAGTTTTTAATGCCCAAGTCATTCGTAAATATGTGGAAGATAATTTTGCTATCAATAAGCATGCTGAAAGTTATTTAGTTTTGTACCAAAAAGTTATGACCAATGAAGAACTCAATCAACAGGCGCCTACTTATCAATTCAATATAAGAGCTGAAGAATTATTACCATTTTAATTATTAAGGTTTCATCTCAACAATTTTTTCCAGGTCAATTTTTAAAGAATAAAGTTGCCCACCGTTAGGAGCATAATCAATGAGAGAAAAACTTTTGCCGACTTTATAAGTCCCTAACCCACCACCGTGCATAGTTTTATGACCAATTTTATCTAGGTCATACGACTCACTTTCAATTGTCGCTTCATTGCCAATTATTTTTTTTAAAATAAGAACATAACTTTTTCGACTGTAGTAAATTGGATATCGTTTATTTAAAAAAATATGATGTTTGGTTACGATTTTCGGCTTGGATCCTTCTTGGTATTCTGTTTGTAAATACAGATTGGCCCAACTTAAATTGCAGCTAAAAATTAAAATCGTTAACAATAAAAATTTCATATTAATCCCCATTATCTATTCATTATAACCGAATGCCTAATGAGATCGATTTTAGAAAAATCTAAATCAACTACTCCGACACCAGGTCCATCTGCTATATCTAAAAGGACATCACCCCAAGGATCAATCACAAGTGAGTGGCCATAGGTCTGAATCTTTTCATTATGATGACCCCATTGGGCAGCAGCAACAACGAAACATTGATTTTCAATGGCACGTGCTTTTAATAGTGTATGCCAATGGGCCTTGCCTGTTGGTACTGTAAAGGCCGCGGGATAAGTTAAAATTTCGGCACCTTCCATCCTGTAATGGAGTCCCATCTCTGAAAAGCGCATATCAAAACATATTCCCAATCCAATTTTGTGTGAATCAAGTTCAATAAGTTTATAGTCTGTTCCTGCAGTATAATTTTTAGCTTCGGAAATTTTTTTATTGGGTAAATCACATGAAAACAAATTAATCTTATCGTAATGACCTAAGTCTTTGCCAAATTTATCAAAATTATAGGCCCGGTTAACAACTTTACCGTTCAATAGTGTTGCAGCAGATCCTCCAATGAGCGCCATGCCAAAATCTATTGCGAGGTTTTGTATTTCCTTGTAGTGCTCATTGGCTTCTTCAATTAAAAATGGTGTTGGAGTTTGTCCATCACTCATTGAATAAAATACTTCTGGCAAAAAAGCAGCTTCTGCACCTAGATCTTTTGCCTCTTTTAAAAATAGACGAATGCTCTTCAGGTTTATTTTATAATCGAGAACAGAAGTAAGTTGAACGACAGCTATTTTCATTTAATAAATTTCCCTACAGCGAAATAGTCAAATCCTAACTCTAAAACTTTATCTGTTTCATAAAGGTTTCTTCCATCAAAGATAACCTTTGTTTTCAGAAGAGATTTAACTTCATTAAAATCAGGAATACGGAATTCGCGCCATTCAGTCATCGTAACTAACCCATCACTGCCTTTGAGACAGTCATATTTATTATCAAAGGATTTAATCTTTCCTTCGCATTCTGGGTAATCTTTCATAATTTTCATGAAGTTTTCGCTGGCAACTGGGTCAAAGAAATGCACAATCGCACCCTCTTTGATCAAAGCACGGGCCATTGTAATAGCAGAAGCTTCCCGAACATCATCGGTATTGG
>JAURXW010000186.1 GCA_030654205.1 Bacteriovorax sp. | reverse complement strand
TTAGTATTTTAACAGATACAACAGAGCGCTCACCAACTTTTAGTCTTTATCCTTTTGAAAATCAAAATGATCTTGAAAAAAATCCTTCTCTTTCATATTTATTATTCCCAAATTCTCCAGATAATAAGTCAGCGTGGCTTGATCTTCTCGGTCGAGCACCTAGATGCTTTCATTGGACTGAAGTAACGGCACAAACGAGTTTAGAAAGGTTGATGGGATTTGATTTTAGTCAATGCTTAACAAGTTTTCGACCAAAATATTTAAAGGCAAATCATTCAAATTTTAAAATTTTCTTTGATGAAGAGCTAAACGCAATTAATTTTGCATTAAAAGAAAATAGCTATCAATTAAAAATGGGGACTTTAAATTTTTTATCAACTCACCTTGTTTTAAAAATTATTCTTAATAATCTCTCAACATTAGTAATGGGTAAAATGGATCGTTATGAATCGAATTTGATGACTTGGGTAAGAGCAAGTAATAATAAATTGGTAGATCGAGCTGTCAGGTATACAGATACACTTTTAAAACAAAAAGGAATTGAAATTTCTTATGAGGAATTAGTCCATGCTTGTTTTAGACTAAAAGATCAAATCCCAAGAGATCAGTCGTTAGTCCTAACAATGGTGGCCGAGTTTAGTGCTTAAGATTTTTTATCATCTTTAGACTTTTCTTCATCTGGGGCCGACTTCATACCATCTTTAAAGCCTTTGATTGATTCACCAAGAGTTTTTCCAAGTTGTGGTATTTTTTTTCCACCAAAACAAAGAATAACTATGGCCGCAATAAGTATCCCTTCTGTTAATCCAATTCCCATAAAAATCCCTTTTTATATTTTAGTAAAGCTTTGATAGATCGAGTGAATATTTTCCCGGAGCATAATTGATAAATCGATTATCTTTTAGATCTTTAAATTTTTTATTATCACTTGAATGAGAAGCAAAAGGAAAAATGGCAATTCCACCACGAGGAGTAAATTCACCAATGACTTCAATATAATGAGGTTTGATTAAATCACTTAGGTCGTTGCACATTTTTTGAACACAGTCTTCATGGAAATCGCCATGGTTTCTAAAGCTAAAAAGATAAAGTTTTAAAGATTTAGATTCAACCATTTTTTTGTCTGCAATATAATTGATAAATATTTTTGCAAAATCAGGTTGGCCTGTTTTTGGACATAGAGATGTAAATTCAGTGCAGACAAAAGTTGTCCAGGCGGTATTTTGTGGATGTTTATTGTCAAAGGCCTCTAATAATTCTGGAGAATATGTCTGCTTGTACTCAGTGTGAGATTCTCCGAGTTTAAAGGCTTTCAATTCACTAGCATCACGGCCAATATTTTTAGCTATGGGCCTTGCTTGTCTAATGTTTTTCTGAGGTGTTTTTTTTGCCATAAGCTAACTTGCGCCCCTATATAGTAGTTAAATCGTGTCCTATTTGATATTAGTTATATCATTTTAAATTTGAGGAATAAAGCCGTGAGTGAAGGAAAAACAAAAGTAGTCTTTGTGCAGTTGGGTTCACCTAAAAGCCCGAAAGTATCTGATGTAAGGGCCTTTTTACGGGAATTCTTAGCTGATCCCAGAGTTGTAGATATTAATCCCATTGTATGGAAACTAATATTAAACTTGTTTGTTCTGCCATTTCGTCCAAAACGATCAGCATTTTTGTATTCTCGAATTTGGGATGGATCAAGTTTTCCCTTAATCACTATAACCAAGGCCTTTACCGATCGAGTAAGAGGATTTTTATCCTCCGATAAGGTTGAAGTAAATCATGCATTTCTGCTTTCTTCTCCTAGAGTCAGCGCTATTTGGGATGATTGGGAAAAGGATCCTAATCCGGCAACTAAGCTTAAAATAATTCCAATGTTTCCTCAATACTCTGAAGCAACCATTGCTTCAGGTTTGGATGCTTTGGGAAGTGAAATTAAAAAACGAGTGAAAATTCCAGAAATAAGTGTTGTGACTAATTTTCACACTTCTAAAGCCTTTATAGATAATAGTGTTTTGCAAATAGATACTTTTTTAGAAAAATTTAAAAATAGCGGAACAAAAATAGATAAACTTCTCTTAACATTTCATGGAATTCAAAAAAGACGAATCAATGATAAAGGGGATAATTACTATCGGCATTGTTATGAAACTTTTTTTCTTATTAGGTCTCGCTTAAAGAATATTGAATCAAGCAATATCATCGTCACTTTTCAATCTCGATTTGGATCTGAAGAATGGCTTACACCTTATACGGAAAATACAGTTATAGAATTAGTTAAACATAACGATAAAAACTTAGCCGTCTATTCACCAAGTTTTGTAGCTGACTGTCTTGAAACTCAGGATGAACTGGCGGTTGAGTTAAAAGAAACTGCACATCGGTATGGTGGAGACATTCACTTTATTGCGTGTTTAAATGACAATGAAGCTTGGTGCCGCGATTTTGCTAAATATGTTGAAAATCAATGTTTGGCATCTTTTGAAGTGCGCTCCAAGGATTTTTATACTTTAGAAAAAAATGATTATCGGGAGTTTGAAATAATGTCTGCTAAAGAATTGAAACAAAAATCTACACCACTAACTAAAGAAGCGAAGTCCTCAATTATGATTGTGTCACTCACCATTTTCTTAGATCTGGTTGGCTTCTCAATTATTTTTCCACTTTTTCCAACGTTGGCAAAATATTATTTAACAGTTGATGCTGACAATGTTTTTCTAAAGGCCATTTTTGGTTCAATCCAAACTATTTCTAACTATACTGCAAGCTCGACTTCTGTGTTTTCAAGTATTGTTCTTTTTGGTGGAATGCTTGGTGCAATTTATTCTTCTTTGCAGTTTATTGCTGCACCTCTTTGGGGAGCATGGTCTGATCGCATTGGTCGAAAACCTGTGCTTGTTCGCTCAATGGCCGGAATGGCCGTGGGTTATGCAATTTGGGTATTCTCAGGCTCATTTACATTACTTATTATTTCCCGAATTATAGACGGGATAATGGGCGGAAATATTTCTACCGCCACGGCCGTAGTGGCAGATGTGACAACTAAAGAAAACCGTTCAAAG
>JAURXW010000177.1 GCA_030654205.1 Bacteriovorax sp. | reverse complement strand
TTGTAAAGTGGCCCGTATTGACGGCACACTTCTTGTGAATCCAAGCATGGAAGAATGGGCAAAATCAGATTTAGAAATTGCAATTACTGCTTCTAAAGAAGCCATTCTAATGGTTGAAGGTGAAGCTCATATCGTTCCAGAAAAAGATGTTTTGGCCGCAATTAATTTTGGTCACGAACAAATTAAATCTTTCTGCGTTCTTGTTGATCAAATGCAAAAAGATATTGGAAAGAAAAAACGCGCTTATACTTCAGCTGCAAGCAATTCAATATTAACTGAAAAAGTAAAAACTACTTTCACGACAACTGCCAGAGCAGCTCTTGGAATTAGCGATAAAATGCAACGTCAAGATGCAGTTCGTGCCATCAATAAAGCGTGTGCTGAAGCCATCAAAGCTGATCCAGCAGCATTTGGATTAAAAGACGATAAAGGAGCTTCTAAAGAAGCTTACAAAGGTGTTGATGAACTTCTTTATAATATGATGAGAAATGATATTTTAGTTGAAGGAAAAAGAATTGCAGGAAGAAAATTAGATGAAGTAAGAAAGATTGAAACAGAAGTTGGCATTTTAGCAGCTCCACATGGTTCATCTTTATTTACTCGTGGTGAAACTCAAGTTATGGCCACAGTTACTGTTGGTGGATCTCTTGGGGATCAAATGCAAGACCGTATCACTGGTTTAACTTATAATAAATTTTACCTTCATTATAATTTTCCAGGATTCTCTGTTGGGGAAGCTAAAGGATCTCGCGGAGCTGGAAGAAGAGAATTGGGACATGGGAATTTAGCAGAGCGTGCTCTTAAAGCTGTTATGCCACCTCAAGAAACTTTTTCTTATACAACTAGAATTGTATGTGAAGTTTTAGAATCTAACGGTTCAAGCTCAATGGGATCAGTTTGTTCTGGTTCACTTGCACTTATGGATGCAGGTATTCCAATTACTGCTCCAGTTGCAGGTATCGCAATGGGCTTAATTACAGATGGTGCAAATTATAAAATTCTTACAGATATTTTAGGTGATGAAGATCATTTGGGAGATTTGGATTTTAAAGTTGCAGGAACTAAAGATGGTGTAACGGCCATTCAAATGGACATCAAGATAACTGGTTTAACTCCACAAATTATCGAAGATGCTATCAATCAAGCTTACAAAGGTAGAATGCATATCTTGGCCGAAATGGAAAAAACCATGAAAGCTCCAAGAGAGAGCTTCAAGCCAGGTGTTCCAACTATTCAAACTGTAATGATCCCTACTGATAAAATCGGGGCCTTAATTGGACCTGGTGGAAAAAATATCAAGAAGCTTCAAGAAGAATACAAAGTGACAATTGAAATAACTGAAGAAGGAATGGTTAAAGTTTTGGGATCTGATAAAGATATCCTTAAAGCTTGTATCACTGCTATCGATCTTCAAATCAATGGCCCGGAAATTGGATCAATCTACAACGCTCGCGTTGACTCGATCAAAGAATACGGAGCGTTCGTTGAGTTCGCAGGAATTTCTGGTCTTGTTCACGTTTCAGAACTCTCAGATGATAGAGTTCAAAACGTTGGGGATTATTTAACTGAAGGTCAAATGATTAAAGTTAAAGTAATGGAAATTGATAAAATGGGAAGAATCAAATTGTCTGCAAAGGCAGTTGAAGCAGTTAAAAAGAAATCATAGTTTTTAGTGGAGTGTGAAGTGAGCAATATAGTGAGCAATAGCGATAATAGAATTTTAGTAAAAATTAAAAAGCTATCTCACTATGATGAAAGCTTTCCACTCCCTAGTTATGAAACAGCTGGTAGTGCCGGTGCTGATGTTCGCGCGAGTTTGGGATTGGGAGAGTCATTGCTCATAAAACCAGGCGAGCGCGTTCTCGTTCCAACGGGTCTTTCAATGGAAATTCCCTTTGGTTATGAAGTGCAAGTGCGACCTCGCTCGGGATTATCATTTAAGACAGCTCTAATGGTTTTAAACTCACCTGGAACTGTCGATTCAGATTACCGAGGTGAAGTAAAAATTATTTTAGGTAATTTGGGTAAGACTGATGAAATTATTAATCACGGTGACCGAGTTGCTCAATTAGTTCTCGCGCCTGTCACTCAAGCTCTCTACGCTGTTAGCGATAGTGATCTTTCCGAAACACTTCGAGGAAGTGGTGGATTTGGTTCAACGGGCAAAAATTAGGAATAATCGCTTTTATGGTTATTAAAATAAATTATAAGAATGTTACTAGTTGTGATGAGGCTTTTTTTAAAATCAAATCTCATATCACTCCCGAATATATTCAAAAATTTCAAGTGAAAGCTGACGTCGTGTGTGACGATGTAAAAAAAATAGTTAAGGCCACTGGGTCTGGTTTTACTCTGACTTTAAGTTTCTTTGATACTTATTGCGACGTAGACCTCGAACTCTCGTTAATCTTGCGAGCGCTGAAATCAAAAATTTTAGCAAAGATTGAAGACCAAATTACAAAAAACTTATAAGGTTCATATGTCTAAAACATACAAAGTAACTCTCAAGCCATCTGGCGAAATCGTTGAAGTGGAAGAAGGGAAAAATCTCTTGGTCGCTTTGCGAGAACAAAATATATATATAAAATCAAGCTGTGGCGGTCACGCGACTTGTTCAGATTGCATACTTAAAGTGGTCTCAGGTGAAGATTATATAACTCCACCACCATTTGCAGAATTAAAACTTTTGGGAAATGTTTTTCATATCACAAAAGAGCGCCTTGCTTGTCAGACTTGTTTAACAGGTGACGTGACAATTGACATCTCTAAACATGATAGAGCAACTGATGAAGCCAAACTTAAAAATAAAACTGTTAATTTTTCAAAAAAAAAGCAACATATAAAAATTCGAAAAGAACCTGATATCAAAAAAATTAGAACTGAGCGCGCTGATGAAAGGGCAAAAGAAGAAGTTGAAAATTTAGCTAAAGCTGAAACCTGGAAAAAACACTGGGAAAAAAATCAAGACTCTGAAGCTCCAAAAAAACTAGCTGGCGGAAAGCGTCCAAAATTTTTTGATACCGATAAAGTTGATTACGAAAAAAATGATTACACCAGACCACTTTCACCAGAAAAACAAAAAATGAAAGATGATCGTCTGGAAACAGAAAGGCTTAAGGCCGCAAATGATAAAAAAAATATTGCGACTGATAAAGAGTATAAGAAATTTAGGGAATAATTTTTTTACGACAGTGTCGCTTTTAGTAAGGGGCGCAAAAACATTCATATTCCGCATCAACATTATACTGACAGGTGATACCGCTTGTAGAACCAGCATTACCGGCATTGCATGCAGGTAATGCATCATTGTATGAACCACAACTTGATGGATTAGCAGAGGTAATACCCCAACTGCACGACTGTGCAAAAATGTTGGTATCAATCATCGCTAAGAGCAAGACGACAGATGCATAACTTATTTTTGTCATATTAAAATACCTCATCTTTTAATTATATCATACATAACCAAAGCTCGCTTCATAAGCTCTATAGTAATTTTGTATAGTTAGGCTATGTTTATTGATTTACTCTAAAAATTCTTACGGGCGTATTTAATTCAGTCCAGTCTTAAAAATCAAAACCTGCGAGACTGTATGTATAAAAAGATCATTATGTTTATATTATTAGCAATAGGCCCGTTTTAGGCTTGTTTTTTTAATTCCGATGCATTTCTGGGCACCATTGATATGTGGCTACACCTAAGCCGCCATAAACTTGGTGAGCAGTTATTAATCCGCTTGGATCAACTAAGTTCACCGGGTCTTGGAAAACATAACCATAAAGATTAGTATCACCAGCGCTAAATCTTATTAAGTCCTTTGAAGTCCATCGGCCTATTTCACTGTCAAAATGTCTGTCACGATAATTTAGTGTGTAGGCTACATTCATTCTAACTCACCAAAATCAAAAAATAATTTTCATTCAAAGTTTATCATGTAGCCGGTATATTTTTTGTATTTTATTGAGCTTTTGAAAATTTTTGGCCAAATTCTGGCCATTTTTTTCTTACTATGGTTCTGGAATTTCTTCGCCTTCTTTGTTCATCCATTCAAGCGTACCAACTGCGGCTACCTTAATCTCTTTAAGTGCTTCTCTTGAGTTTTCCATGAGCAGCGAGAATTGAAAGTTCTGCACATCTCGAAAATTTTCCTTTGAACTTAAGCTTCCTTCAAAAAAGAATAATCGCGAACAAGGCCTAAATCAACTGGTTTGCTTGATAATGGCTGATCAAACGACTCGGTCATGATGATTTGTTTTTCGAAATGTTTCTTTTCTAAATCAAGTAACGAATCAATGGAAGAAACTCGCAATTGTCTCTCTTGAGGAACACTAAGACCTGTGACGTCGTTCCCTCTATCTTCCCATGTTCTCAATGTTGAAGCTGGGACATCAATAATTTCTGAAAGCTTCTGATAAGACAACTTGAGAAAAGTTCTTAAAAATTTAAGCTTCTTTCCTGTAAGCCTTTCTCTCCCTTTTAATAACTCCTTTGCTGTAAGAAGTTTTACTTCGTTCATATCTATATCAGGATATGTTTCTCCATGAATTTCTTTAATCTCTACGTTATGTAGAAGTACATCAAAACCAAATCCTGTGAATGTATAAATCTCTTTTTTCGTTGTCATTTTTTTCTCCTTACTTATTCGTTCTTGTCGATGGCAGTAATTAAAAGCATTTTTGGTTTTTCTAAGTAAAGAACAACCAGTCTAATATCTTTGTTTCCGTCATCGTTAAAACCTCGCAAAGCATATTTCCAAGCAAGGCCATCATTAGTCGGCGAATCTTTTATTTCTTCTCGTGTTACTCGATAAACTGCTTCTTCAACATCACTAAAATCAATATTTCTTTCTTTCATTCTAAGTGCCGCATGATCAGAAATAATGAATTGTCCTGATTCAACGGCATCAATAATATCCTGAATGACACTCTCACTTTTTATCGGCATTCCCATTCCTACACTTTAGCACGTTGCTCAAAATCAAGCAATAGTTAAAATTTAATAATTAAAAATCAACACATTACATCTTCATGATGCTCATTTTTGGGCTGTTTTTATCTTTATGTAAATCGGCCCTCCCCAGAACGGCCGATTTACATTTATCATGGCCGCACGGGAGACATTATGGAAAAAATAATTGACGGAATTTTAACAGCTGCGTACTTGGTAATTTTTACGATTGGTACAGGATATAGCGTTCAAAAAGTTTTCTATTGGACAAGAAATGCAGCGCTCGAAAAAGCGGCCACTGGTCTTGGAAGTCTTGAGGCCTCTACTCGCAAAATGACGGGCGGTAAGTTGGATTTCTAGTGCGCGAAGTGCGCGAGTTTTCGCGCACTCAAAATTAGAATCATTAAAAATAGTTCCAAGAAACATGCGCGAATTCTCGCGCAAAAAATATTTTATTTTTTTCCTTATAACAACTGAAATTAACCAAATTCTTCAAGTAATTCAACGCCTTAATAAAAGTTGGCACGATTTGGAATTTTCTTGCAATTCAATATTAGTGGGAAGGCAATAAAGCTTTCCATAATAAAAAGGAAAACATGAAAAATTTAAAAAACGGAGACAAGGTGGTGCTTACCAAACGTGATCTTGAAATTTTACAATTTACATTTGAGCAGAGAGCGGTTAGTTGCAAGCAACTTGCTAAGAGATTTTTCTCAAATGCATCTTTTCAAAGTGCACATGCCGGATGAAGCTTGATTGCAATATTTTAAATTCTTTTCAGATATTGCAAAATACCTAAACTAATCAATATTAAAACCAAAAGAATACTTACCATGTAAAGCCTTTCAGCTTTTTTTAAATAAGCATTTTTTGTCTCCTCATTCTCAATTTGACTATGAAGTTTATATACTTTTCTTGAATTCCAAAGCATTACAATTGTAGTCAAAAATAGAACTAGCATAATTATCGATATCATTTTTATTTTCCTTTATAAGAACAGCTATTTTCAATTTTCTTTTTTAAAGAAATTCCAGGAATAATATCACTTCCTTCGCCCGCACTACTTGGATCAATAAAAAACACTACGCCTACACCAAATGCACCGGCGCCTGTTGCTACTCCGGCAATTCGAACAGCTGTGGAGAAATTCTTTGACTGGATAGCCGCATGAATTAAGTATGCTCCAGTAGTCATAAAGATTGTGCCTCCTATAGGGCCAAGTCCACTTGGATCTACAAAATTTACAGGATCAGTGAGCACATATCCATAAAGGTTAGTGTCACCAGCATCAAACCGTATGACATCCTTTGAAGTCCATCGGCCTATTTCACTGTCAAAATCGCGTAGACCAAACCTTACCAATTTCGT
>JAURXW010000167.1 GCA_030654205.1 Bacteriovorax sp. | reverse complement strand
GTCTGCGGAGCTGGGGTAGGAGATGATAAGGGAGGAGTTGTGATGGCGCTTTCTGCGTTGGAAACTTTTTTAGCAATCCACCAGGAACATTACTACACAGTATTATTTGTAAGTTCTCCATCTGAAGAAATGGGCTCAATTGGTTTTCATGAAATTTTTAAAAATATAGGTTTGCGTTCAAAAATAGTTTTTGGACTTGAGCCTGCTTTATGGAATGGGTCGCTTATTTCATCTAGAAATGGAAATAGTTGGTATGATATCGAAATTCTAGGGCGTTCTGCTCATGCCGGTCGCTTTGATGAGCCTTTCGTAAATGCAGCTCATCATGCGGCCGAATTTATTTATAACATCCATAAACTCAATAATATTTCCAATAAAATAAAAGTTAATGTTGGATCAATAAAAAGTCACTTGGATCGATATAATGTAACTTGTGAACGGGTAAAAATAAAACTAGATACTCGTTTTCCCAGCTTAGAAACACGAGATTTTCTCCATAGAAATTTATTATCAATGTTAACAAATTCAAACATTGAATGCTTTTACACAAAAGAGAAATGTTTAACGAATTATGAAATTGTCGACAATTGTCCCCCTTTATCACTTCAGGAAAAAGAGCATCTCGTTACAAGTTTATACTTAAAAGAAATCGAAACCATCGAAAATGAAACCTGCAAACACGAACATTCAGGTGGAGCAGCAGATATAAATTATTTTTTTCATTCTGAACTTATTTACTTAGATGGAATAGGTCCAGTGACATCTGGAATGCATACTCGAAATGAAGTCATGAAGCTTGATAGTTTTTTTTCGAGACGCCAGGCCCTTATTAATATGCTTATTATTTTAGATAAAAATATGGGAGAAGATTTATGCAAGGTGTAGTTCATTTAAATAATATTTCAGGAAAAAGTAACAATCAAAAATTACACGATGAATGGCTCCTTTATATTTCACCAAGATTTATAACATATTCACCTAATAAAATTATTGAAATTAAAACTCAAAATTATACTTTAAGTACCGCGACTCATATGTCTGAACTAGTTTCGTTATTTCGTATGAGGCATCATATTTTTTTTAATGAAACTGGTATTACAGATGATATGAACTTGGATTTAGATGAGTACGACTCAATTTGTGATCATCTAGTAATTAGATCAAATCAAACAGGCGAAATTTGTGGAACTTACCGGATGGTATCTAGTTTAGTCACTTCAAAGTTTTATTCACAAGGAGAATTTAATCTAGACGATTTTCTTGAAACAGAAGGAGTAAAATTAGAACTTGGAAGAGCATGCATTGACCCAAGTCATAGGAATGGTGCGGTAATTGACCTTTTATGGAAAGGAATTGGAGAGTATGCCAGACAGACTAATGCCAAATATCTTTTTGGTTGCAGCAGTATAATGACTATTTCCAAACCCATGGCAAAGGCCATAGTTAAAATTTTAGTCAAAACAAAAAATACTTCAGATAAGTTTAATGTGTCTCCAATAGGAAAATATAAAATAGATTTTAGTAAAATAAAAGGGCATGACGTTTTTGATGAAAAGTTCGTTATTTCCCAAATCCCTTCACTACTTAGAAGTTATATGAACGCAGGTGCCAAGATTTATGGTTTTCCGGCGCTAGATAATGAGTTTCAATGTTTTGATTTTTTTACTATACTAAACTTGGAAGAAGTAAGTTCAGCGTATCAAAAACGTTATTTTAAAACAATAAACTCTTCCTTTGGATTAGTTTATGACAACGACTGGACTTTTAAGAGCGATAATTAAGTTCCTACTTTTTGGATCCGCTCTTGTTTTATATTTTATAGCTTCAATCTTGATAACGATCTTATCAGGTTTTAGTTTTAATAAAGCTCGTCCACATTTAACTAAAATTATTGCAATGACAAGTAAAGTTGGATTGAAAATAATTGGAATTAAAGTCGTACAAAATATTGCGAAAATTAGACCCAAGGAAAGCTATCTCATCGTCAGCAATCATCTTTCATACATTGATGTACTGGTTATAAGTCAGGTTTTTCCAAGCTGCTTTGTCACTTCTAAGGAAATGAAGGATACTTTTTTCTTAGGTCAGATCTGTCTTTTAGGGGGCTGTTTATTTGTTGATCGAAAAAATCGAAAAAACATTCACAAAGAAATCATTGAGCTTACAGGAGCATTAAAAACAGGACTAAACGTAGCCATTTTTCCAGAGGCCACTAGTACCGATGGAAGTGCTCTCTTGCAATTCAAGCGGCCATTGTTTCAGGCAGCATTGGATGCAGAATCTGAAATCTTACCAATATGTCTTAATTACACAGTAATCAACTCTGGACCTGTAACTCTCAAAAACCGCGATACTTTTTTTTGGTACGGTGACATGCCTTTTTTTAGTCATGCTTTAAAGCTATTTGCTTCTCAAAAAATGGTTGTAGAGCTAAAAGTTTTGCCAAGTTTTGGTGCCAATGATTTTAATGATAAACAGCAGTTGGCCGATAGGTGCTATGAATTGATTAATGAAAACTATATTAAAATAGTTGGTTAAATTTTTATAATTAACTGGACTAATTTTATTTTTTTCATC